>JBGTAO010000577.1:0-13886 GCA_041749835.1 Gemmata sp.
GGCCAACTGCAGGATGCACTCGACCACCCCGAATGCCACGCGATCCTCCGACCCTTGTGCCGATGCGAAGAAGTCTCGCGCGAGGATCAGGTTGGCCAACTCCCGGCGAGCAGGTTGGAGATCCGTGCGGATTTCGCCAAGTTGTTCCACACGCGTTGGTGGTACTGGCGGGCGGAACATCGAGGGCCTCGGATCCTCGGGAGCTGGGAGGGGAGGAATCTCGGCCTCTTCTATCGCAACAGCGATTGTATCGGCCTCATACCGGGCCAACCGCTGAAGACGCCACAAGAGAAGTGCAGCCCGCTCGGCCAAGTTGATCTCGAGTAACCCCACTGGTGCAAGGGAAGCCACCACCCCGGCCCGGTGGGCTTCCCAGGTCGCGGAACACTCGCCGGGGATCACCGGCACAGTGGCGAAGATCCCGTGCTTGGTGGCATTGCGTGCCACGATAGCCTTGCCCTCTGTCGTTTGTGGACCAGTTGACTGTGCGGCGTTGCGTTGGTTGGCTTCGAACTTGGCAAGTGTGGTCATGGTGAACTACTCCTAACATTGAGGAAGATCTATTTAACGCGCTGGGTGGCTTAACTCTTGTGAACGTCCCTCCGTTGGCCACCGCGGGTACGAGCGTGACGCTTGTCGTGCCGATCCAACCGCATTTGTTCGACAGTCAGGGCCTTCAACGCAAGCCCCAGTTGCGCAGTTGACATTCGCTGAGGACCATCAAGCATGTCCAGTGCGAGCCCACTGCGGAGTATTGCGTAAACACGACTGTCGCTTTCTTGGGTACTGGTGTAGGTCAGATTGTGGCAGTACCGGCACCCGAAATACTGACCCCGGAGATACAACTTTCGCACGTGTTGACAGCAAACGCCGCCGTTTCTCAAGAGCGTACAGAGGAACCACCAGCGAACCCCGCCCAGGTGACAACGGGTTGTCACTAATCGGATAGGGTAGCTGATTGCCTCCGCGGAATGACTCCACTGGTAGCTCAGGCATAGCGTTCCCATCTGACCATCAGCGTTGAGCGTGTATCCGAGTGACGAGGTTGGCTCTGGTTCCTCGTTCCGGTACCAACGTAGCGTACCGGTCCGATGGGTGAGTCCGGGAGCCAACAAATTCCACCGCTTCAAGTCTGCGGTGTCGAGAGTAAGCCGCCCTTCCACGACTGCTTTCTTCGTTCCACGTTGTCCACTGCCGTAGCCACCCATTGCCAACCCCCCGCTTTTTCCGAAATCAACTTGGCCGGATTACTCGCTTGTTGGTGCAACATCGCCGTAACAATCAATTCCATCAACGTCTTGCATCGAGCAGATAAGGAAAGCTGTTCTGGTAAGTATCGAGCCAAGACACGGCAATTAAGTGGCCATATTGCCATCTCGCAGAACCATAATTCGCCCCGGATCCGCCGATCAAGACACGCAGAACCCACATTCATCGTGCAATCCCCTTCGCGTTTGTGGAAGCAAGAAGTAAGCGGGCAAGTGTGTGCCGGTCAAAAGGTGACAACTGCTGTGCTAGTGCTAACAACGCGCTTACGAGGGTCGAAGTGGATTGGTCGGGGTCTGGTGCTGGTGTGTTGGTGCAACCGCTGGTGCAACCGGCTGGTGTGGATGCGGAATCGCCTTGTTTTTCAGGCGTTTCGAAAAGCAACCCGTAGCTTGGGGTGCAAGAGGTCGTGGGTTCAAATCCCGCCGGCCCGACTTTGCCCCGCTATTGCCCCGCTGATGTCACCAGATGTCAGCGGGGCATTTCGTTGACAGGACAATGGTTTGCAACGACAACCTGCTGAATGCCTCCATCTTCTGATTCTATTCCCATCGTGTCAGCAAGTGCCAGAAATTGCCCCAATTGGACACCAGGACGCGCACAATCGTAGACACTTTCCGAGACGGTTGGTTATCGCGAGCACGGCGTGTCTGACGGTGTAGTGTCTGCAAGAAGGACCAGTGACGAAGCGGCCGAAGTCCGTCGGGTGTTGGTGCAATTATCGGGTCGGCAGATGAAGTAGGGCGTGGAATCAACGGCTTCGGCCTTGTTGAGTGGGTTGGAGAAACTGTCAGCGGTACTCGACCTGATGGCGTAATACATCCTCGACGAAATACGCCAACTCGAAAACGGGTTCTTCCGAACCTGTTCGACTCAGGGTGATGAGAAAACTCGTGGTAATTCCTCCGACACGAATGAGTTTGCTTGAACTGCAAACTTCGCGGAATCGTTTTCCGGGTCAACAGGCCCCTGCCCTATTCACTATCTGCATAGCCTGCTAAGATCGTGATGAGCGCCAGCGCCTGGTGCAGCTTTCCCGCCCGATCACACGAGCGCCGACGACATGCCGACGCCGACTGCGAACATTCGCAACTTTTGCATTATTGCTCACATCGACCATGGGAAATCGACCCTGGCCGATCAATTCCTGCTGAAAACGGGCACGGTCTCGGAGCGGGATATAAAAGCCCAGACGCTCGATAGCATGGACCTGGAGCGCGAGCGCGGCATCACGATCCGGATGCACCCCGTCACGGTCTACCACAACTATAACGGAACCAAGTACGAACTCAATCTGATCGACACGCCGGGACACGTCGACTTCAATTACGAAGTCTCACGGTCGCTTGCGGCGTGTGAAGGTGCCATTCTGCTGGTCGATGCCTTCCAGGGGGTGCAGGCCCAAACCGTGGCCAATGCGTTTCTTGCGATGGATAGCGGGCTCAAGATCATCCCCACTTTGAACAAGATCGATCCCCCTCACGCCCGCCCCGATTTCGTCATCAGTGAGATGGAAACGGCGCTGATGATCGACCCCACGGAAGTTATGCGTGTCAGCGCAAAGTCCGGTCTGGGGATCGAAGAGATGCTGGCGGCCGTGGTCGAGCGAGTGCCGACTCCCCCGGGTAACCCGGAAGCACCGACCAAAGCTCTGATCTACAACTCGCACTTCGATACTTACAAGGGTGTGGTCGTTTATATCCGCATGGTGGATGGCTCGATCAAACCCGGTCAGCGCATCAAGCTCATGCGGACTGGGCGTGAGTACGTGATCACCGAGATGGGGCAATTCCGGCCAGAAATGCAGAAATGCGAGGAATTGTCTGCGGGGCAAGTCGGTTACTTCACAGCCAACATCAAGAACATCGAGTTCGTGAACATCGGTGATACCGTTACCGATCCTTTCAATCCCACAGCGGACCCACTGGCTGGTTACAAAGAACCCAAGCCCATGGTCTACTCCGGGCTCTACCCGGTGAACAACAACGAGTTCGAAGATCTTCGGGAAGCACTGGGCAAGCTCAAGCTCAACGACTCTTCGTTTACCTACACGCCCGAGGTTTCCGATGGTCTCGGTTTTGGGTTTCGCTGTGGGTTCCTGGGGATGCTGCACCGCGAGATCATTCAGCAACGACTGGAACAAGATAGCGATCTGAACCTGGTGCAAACCGCGCCGAACGTGACATACGAGATCCTTAAGAAAGACGGCACGGTTATCACTGTTCACGGCCCGCAAGACGTTCCCGATGGGGGCTTTATCGAGGAGTTCCGGGAACCGATCGTGCGCATTAGCTTCTTGATCCCGGCATCGAATATCGGCGATCTGATGGGGATGTGTACCGATCGCCGCGGCACGTTTGTGCGTACAGAATACCTCAGCCAACAACGGGTCATCCTCGTCTACGAGATGCCGTTGGCGGAGGTGATTTATGATCTGTACGACCGGCTCAAATCGGTCACCCATGGTTACGGGACTATGGATTACGAAGTACTGGGTTACCAGTCTGCGGACCTGGTGAAGATGGAAATCCTGGTCCACGGAAATAAGGTCGATGCGCTGTCGCTGATTGTTCACCGCTCAAATTCCGAGCGGCGTGGTCGAATTGTGCTGAAAAAGCTACGCGAAGAGATCGATCGGCATCTCTTCGAGGTGGCGCTCCAGGCCGCGATTGGGGCTCGGATTATTGCCCGCGAAACGATTGCCGCCATGCGCAAGAACGTCACCGCTAAATGCTACGGTGGCGACATCACCCGCAAGCGGAAACTTTGGTCGAAGCAAGCCGAAGGAAAGAAGCGGATGAAGCAGATTGGCCAGGTCGAAGTACCGCAAGAGGCATTTATGGCGGTACTGGAATCGGACGATTGAACCCGTTTGGGCACTCACCATGCCGGCATTGAACTGGCGTGGTGAGTAACGCAACAACCCCACGGCGACACCGGAAGCACTCCTATGGATCGAACGGAGCCCCATTCACCAGGAGCGCCCCCACCCGATCAACCTGCTCCGAGTTCAGCCGCGCCTACCGAGGTTCCTGTCGCGTCAACTGTGAGTCACCAGGATTCACCTCCCGATCACCATGCAGCACCAATTACTACTCAACCAGCAGTCGCACTGGCTCAGAAGGACCATTCATCGGTTCGGTTATTGCTCCTGATCGGTGTTGTGTTTGTCTGCACCTTTCTTTTCATTCGAGTCTATGCACTTGAACCGTTTGGTGTACCGACTGGGAGCATGGCTCCCGCGCTGATTGGCAATCATCGTGAAGCCCCCTGCCCCCGTTGTGGCTTCCCGGTCTGTGTGGGATTGCCTGCAGGCAGTGGTGACCCGGCGAACCACTTCTCCCGAGTCGGTTGCCCGAACTGTGGCAGTCGGCTTTCTTTGGCTGAGTGCCGTGATCTTAATGGAGACCGCCTACTCGTGGATAAACGGGTCTTCGATTTGCGGTCCCCGCGGCGCTGGGAGATGGCTGTGTTTCGCTGCCCCGATTGCGACCCCCGTGAACTGGGCGAGCCCTATGTCAAGCGCATCGTTGGGATACCCGGTGAGACCATTACCATCCGTGATGGTGAAGTGTTCGCGGATGGTTCGCTGTTGCGGAAAGGTTTACCTGAGATCCAGGAAACCCACATCTTGATCCACGACATGAGTTACGTGCCCAACAAGATTGGCTGGAACAATCGGTGGCTCCTGGACCCTCCTGGGCGAGATCCACGCTTGCCCTTGCAGAACGCAATGCCAGCCGAACCTGCGCCCACGAGTGTCATCCAGAATGGGCAGATCACGCTGGACGGGCTGCAGGAGCCACATCGCAACGCAGCCATTACATACCGCAACTGGGATCTGGACAGCGATCGGGAAGAACCGATCCGGAGTTGGTGTAGTTACAACGGGTTGCCGCGTTCGTTCCACCAACTCCCGCCCGTGCACGACTTTTTCGTATCGTGTGAGCTGGAAATCCTGGCCTCGTCTTCGGAAGCCACCTTTGTTGTTGGGCTCACAGACGGTGCGGATACGGTGCAAGCAGAGTTCACGGTGGGGCCGCGCGAATCGGGGCGTATCCTGCTCACGCATCCGATGATTGGTAGCCTTGGCTCCACCAGCGGCATCGGCCTGGAGGTCGGACGTAAGCACAAGCTCCAGTTTTCCTTTATTGATCGCCGTGTCATTCTGATGCTCGATGGCAGTGTTGTGATCCCGCCCGCTACTCTCCCGGTTGCCGAGCACCGAGCCGAAGTCAGTCGGCCGCTGCAGTTTCAATCTCGGGGCTGCAATCTCGTGATCCGGACTCTGAAACTGTACCGCGACATTTACTACACCCAATATGGCGAAAACGGCACCCAACCACCGCATGGCTCACCAGCAATACTTGGCCCTGATGAATACTTCATGTTGGGTGACAACAGCAGTAGTTCACAGGACAGTCGCAGTTGGCGACGGAAAAACCGCGTGGGCAAAGAGGAACCGGGACCGGGCGTGCCAGAACGCCTACTTCTCGGTAAACCATTGCTGATCCACCAACCACTGCGTTCGGGGCGTGTGACGATTGGTGGCCGGGAACGGGTGTTTCAAACCGTAGATTGGTCCCGCTTGCGGTGGCTCCATTAAGAATGACCGAACAAACGGTGCTGGAATCGCACTCGACAGACCATCAGCTTCACCTACCGAACCAGGACACGACAATACTGAAACTCGTGGGTTCCTGATGAATCCTCGAACCACCCAGACGAATCTACGATAACGGGGCTCCGACAATCCGACCGCCGAGGAGTATATGGCTGACAGCGTGGATGTGACGACCCAGACCCGCAAGAAACTGCTCACTCACCCTCGTGATCCGGCGCGTGAAATCGTCGAGACCATCGTTTTCGTCGTGGTGCTGGTACTGCTGCTGAAGCTATTCGTGACTGAGGCGTTCGTCATTCCGACGGGCTCGATGGCCGAGACGTTGTATGGCTACCAGAAGCAAATCATCTGCCCGAAGTGCGGGCACACGTTTCCCGTGAACTCCCACGATGAAGTCGAGGGGAATCAACAATCGGGCCGCAAGACTCCACTGTACGGCTACACCTGTCCGAATTGCCGATATCAAGGACAGGTGAAGGAACTCAAACCCGAACCGCAGAACCGTACAGGCGATCGAGTTCTCGTGTTGAAGCCGCTCTACCATCTCCGTGATCCGGAGCCGGGTGATGTCGTTGTCTTCAAATACCCCGAGCGGCCGCAAGAGCGTCACACTGCCCAGAACTACATCAAGCGGGCGATGGGCTTCGGCGGGGAAACACTCGCGATACACCAAGGCAATCTGTACGTCACCAAATCGTTAACGTACCCCGAGGGCGATCCATTGTATTCGCGGCCGGAGAAGCCCGAAGATCTCTGGATGCCGCGCTACATGTACTCCAATGTCCACGACTCGAACCCCAAGGCGCTTGAGCTCTTCGAGGCTTCGCGCGCTGCGGGCTTCGCACCTGGCCAGGGTGGTTTTGAAATTCGCCGCAAAGGAGAAGACCAGCTCTTGGCAAGCTTGCGCCTGGTTTGGGATAACGATCAGCAACCTAAAGACCTGGCGGGCAAGGTGCCGACACGCTGGTACGCGCCACCCGAAAGCAATGAGTTCTGGCGCGGTGATGACCAGTTTCAGCCCAAGGCATTCGCTCACACCGGCAGCGATTTGAACTGGATTCGCTATCGCCACCTGGCCATGCCGTGGAAAGCATTGCCGCCTGATCAGATCGACTCGACCCCACAAACGGACATGCAATCGCTGGCGAAACAAGAGCCGATGCCGATCGACAACTTTTTGGGCTACAACACGGGCCGGGATTTCGATCCTGCGACCGGGCGAGCCACCGCACGTGACAACACCGGCCTGGATCGTCACTGGGTTGGCGATCTTGCCATCGAAACCGAGGCGGAAGTACCGGCTGGTGGCGAAGTGGTGCTCGAACTGTCCCGTGGCGTGAATCGCTTTCAAGCCATCTTCGGTGAGGGCAAAGTGACACTGGCCCGAATCGGTCGCGGCACCCCCGAATTCGGTAACCCGTCGCGGCCCTGCAATGTCACTGCGGGCCGATACAAACTCCGCTTCGCCAACATCGATTCGCGTCTCTGGGTCTGGGTCGACGACAAACTCATCGACTTTGGCGCAGAAGGCGACTATCTTCCCACGGTGCCGCTGCCGTCGGACAGAGCCGATCCCGAAGGGTGGACCAAGGCCAACGACATCGATGCTCCCGCTTCGATCGGAGCACGCGGAGCAGTCACCGTGCGAAACATCAAACTGCACCGCGACATTTTCTACACTCGCAGTACACCCGATCCTACCAGTGCCGACGTCTTCTATGTCCAGCCGGGTCATTATCTCTGCCTCGGCGACAACAGCGCTCAAAGCTCCGATAGCCGCAAATGGGGCACAGTGCCGGACCGGTTAATGCTTGGCAAAGCCGTGTTCGTCTTCTTCCCGGTCGGGCGGATGGGGTTCATCAAATAACGTCCATGCCTACCGCAGTCCGGCGAAGTGTGGGTGTTGGAGAGTTCGCATGTTGAGCGGAGAGACACAGATTCGGGTGCGCTATGCGGAAACCGACCGCATGGGGTTGCTGCACCATGCGAATTATCTGATCTACTTCGAGCAAGCACGGACCGAGTTACTGCGTGTCCGCGGAGTGGCCTACAAGGATCTCGAAGACCAGGGCATCTACCTGGTGATCGCGAAAATCGAGATCAAGTACCGCAGCCCCGCACATTATGATGATGTGCTCACGATTCGCACTGCTGTCACGCGTACGACACCGATCCGGCTTGAACACCATTATGAAGTGTTGCGCGCGGGAGTGCTGATCTGTGAGGGTTGGACAACGCTGGCTTGCGTGAATACGGACGGCAAACTCCAGGCCATGCCAGATTGGCTGATTGAAAACCGTGCGCCAGAGTGATACCGTCATGAGCCGGGTTGCAGGCGAACTGCACAAACGGGTGGCAAGCGCCAATCCCAACTTTCCTGTCCTCTATTCCGCGGAGATACCGTGCGCCGGTTCTGGATCCACAACGTGTTACCGCTCGCGTTCGCGGCTGTCCCTGTACTCGCGGCTGTACTCCTCTTCGCTGCGATCCCTTCGGACGCGCGGCGCGAGTACCTCAATCGCGTCGCCGAGACACCGATCGACTGGATCATTCTGTCGCTCGGCTTTACGCTGTTCACGGTTCAGGTGAGTCTCTCGTGGAAGGCCATGCGTTGGCGTGAGCGCGAAGCCAATTTCGACACGCGACCCGATCGCTGGATCAGCCAGCTGGCACAAGGAGCCGAGTGGTTCCCGCTTCTGGGGCTGATTGGGACTGTCGTCGCGATCTTGCAGACCTTCAGTTCGATCACTCCTGGCTCCCGGCCCGAGCCCTCAGAAATCATCCGCAAATACGCACCTGCGATCACCGCAACGGGTGGCGGGCTTTACATGGCGTTCATCAATATCCTGCCCAGTTGGGTGGTCCGCATGGGGCGCGACCTCATTCGCTCGTTGGGCGGTTACGCCGCAGAACCCGAGCCGGTGGCGGGGGCGAAGTCGTGATCGAGATACCGCACCGATCCGTCACGCGATTCTTTATCCCACTGATCGACGTTCTGATTCTGCTCTTTTGTATCTTCTTGATCATGCCTTACGTCAGCGGGCCACCCAGCCAGGAGGCGGCACCCGACAACAAAGGTGAACCCGTCAAGCCGTTGCCCACCGACGTGAAAACGCTTCAGGAGATGCTGACCGAAGAGCGAATGCGAGTGGCACGATTGGAGAAAGAGAAGCTGGCCCGGCTCACAGATCGGCTGAACGTCCGAGTGCTCGAGATTGATCCAAACACGGGGGTGCTGTTCTATTACGATCCCGACCGCCAGGAGGTCCGAACCGAGGCCGACGCGGTTCGCCTCATCACCCGGCAAAAATCACTGGCCAGTCAGGGCGGTATAGTCAAGGATGTGTTCTTCTTGATACTGTACCCTCGTGGGAAGAGCGCGTATCCGACCGCAGCGCAGACGGATCAGATCAAGAAGTGGTTCCACGAGGTGCCGCATGGGTTCGATATCCCTTAGGGTGTGAACACGGCTTGATCGCGTTCCTCAATCACAAGAGGCCCCATCATGAGTGTGATTGTCTTCGGGCTCGTCTCTGGACTCGCCGACCAGCTCGCAACTTTCGTGATCAAGTGCCTCGCAGTTGGCGGCGGGTTTCTGGTCGGTTACGCAGTGGGGGGTATGATCGGCTGGGGGTTGAATCGGTGGATCTTCCGTCAAAAGGCTCCCGATCTCCTGAAGCAATGTTGCAAACTGGTGGCCGGTGTTGCGGCAGCCCTCTTGGTTGCATTAATCGTCTTTGGCGAGGGTGGCAATGGGCTCTTTGGAGGTTCCGGGAGTAACGGCGAGGGCCAGGGGAACCCGGTGATCGACCCGAATGCGAACCCCAATAGTCCTTCACCGCCCGAGAAAGATCAGAAGGTTGATTCGACAGTTGTGGTGCCGAAAATCGACACAACTCCAACAGATGTGATCGTTCGGGTTACGATCATCGCGGGAGCGGCAGTGCCAGCAGAAGGAAAGTACTACCTGTTGGACGACGACCGAGTGCCCAAAACCCTACTGGAACTTAAACGAGCGATCGCGGAACGCAAGAGCCGCGAAAAAGGCAAGATGACCTTGGCGATCCTCTTTCCAACGGATCGGAATATCGCGCCTTCGGACCGCAAAGAGTCCAAGGTGACCGATGTCACACGCTGGGCCACCGAGGAAGCGGGCCTGGATGTGATGTACCCCGCAGCACGGCAATAGGGTCGTGATCGCGCTCCTGCTCGTATCGTAGTGAAGGCACGCGATCGACCCGTGGACCACCTGCAACTCGAGCTTGATCACCGATGGGTACAACACCCGAGCCGATCACCGCGAGCAAAAATCCACAGGTATTGCTGTTTGGGCACTCCGGATCAGGCAAATCCGCACTACTCGGTGCACTCTATCAAGCTGGCCAAATTCAAACCGATGTGCTTCGTGGCGAAATCGTCGAACCGACTGGCAGTCTGGCCGAGATCCGAGATGCGATCTATCGCCAAGTCGAGTTGGAGCGATCGAACACCGAGGTGACGCAGTACACGTTACAAGTACGCCCTTGGCGCGACGGAGAGCTCGCACTGGCCGTCGCACAAACCTTCGTGCTCAGCGATTGCTCCGGCCAGGCCGCAGAGGGTCTGATTCAGCACCCCGGCGCTCTCCAGGGCAACCGCGCACGAGGCCCGATCGCCCGCGCGGTGGTCGAGGCGGACGCGATCATTTTGATGGTAGATGCTGCATCTGATGAAGAAGAGTTGATGCAAGCCTTCGAGGAGTTCGACAACTTCCTGACACTGGTTGCCCAGAGCAAAGAAGATGCCCGCGAAGTTGGTGGATTCCCGGTCTATCTGGTGCTCACGAAATGCGATGCGCTGGCCCGCCCGGCCGAAACCTGGGCTCAATGGGAACAGCGGATTCAGAACCGCATGAACCGTGCCGAGCGGAAGTTCAAAAGCTTCTTTCGCGAAGCCGAACCGGAGGAAGGAGTCACTTCACCGTTCCTTCCGTTTGGTGGTATGGATCTGTCCGTTTACGCGGTCGCCATCGCACACCCGTCGGTTGTCGATCGCCCCGCGCAGCCCACCACACCGTATTGGGTTGCAGAACTCTTTCGTGATTGCTTTCAGTCGGCACAAACCCAGCATTCGCGAGTCGCGGAATCCAACCGTCGGCTCAAGTGGACGGTGTTTGCCGTGTTGGCATTTGTTGCGGCGCTGTTTCTGGGCGTCGTGACGATCAGCCTCTTTCCGCCTCACACGGCTACACTCGATCTTGCTGAGCGTGTCACTGGTTACCAACTTCACGAGCCCGAGGCAGCGGTGCGGCTTGCAGATGCAAACTTACCGGGTAACCGCAAGACGCTGGAAGGTTTTCGAGACGATCCTGGATTCATCAGTCTTCAAGATGAGCTGCGCACCTATGTGACGGGCCGTATCAGAGAGATTGTGGAGTACGAGAAGTACCAGAACGATTTGCTGGCAAGCACGGCACCGGGAGACACACGGTCACTGGACGAGCTGGCTCAGGTCGAGAGTCGCCTGCAGAACGAGCTCGCATTGCCACCGCAATATGCCTGGGGCGACACAGCCGCCGCACAACTCCGCGATAAATGGCTTGCCGATATTACAGCGATTCGCAGCGAAGAGGAACGCTATCTGGACCGGTATCGCAACTTGACGCGACGCGGAACCGTGTTCACGTTAAGCCCACGCTTCGGCGGCAACTGGCTCAGCGATGTCAACTCTCTGTTGAACGAAGCGAGTTCTCCGCCTGCGGATTTGAGTATTCCACTGGTCCAATCGCCCGCGTTGAATTTGGCACGTGGCCAAGCGCTGACCAATCGTATTCCCTACGAGTTTGAGCGTGTTTACCAGGCTCGCCGCGACTGGGATGCGACACGCGAACGACTCAAGCATCTCCGCGACCTCGCAGGCGCACTGGGGCTCACGGAAGGTGCGGAACAACCAGGCCCAGCACTGGTCATTCCCGAGCCCGGGCCAGGTGTGAACTCGGCCACACTTCCTGGTACACGGATGTTTGCGCTCCATTCACTGTTACCTGGGCCGCAAGCCTGGCAGGATTGGGAAACGACTAACTTCCCCGACCCGGGACGATCGATCCTCAATGAACGCCTCGAACGAAGTACACAGGCTGGTGCTCGACATGTCCACGCTTTGTTGCAACGCCAGATGCGAGCCAATCCGGAGGTAAAGGACACACCGGAGGGATGGCGCTCGCTCGCCGCGGGGTTAATCGATCCCGAATTCGCAGATTGGGGTCGATTGCTCCAGTTCCTGCAACAATTGCGCGAACCGGGTGCCAACAACCCGGTAACGGAACTCGCAAGCTTCTTCCGTCAAAAGCAATTCCCACTGGATACCAACAGTTTTGAGCTGATGATTCCGCTCGATCTGAGTCTCGATCGGATCACAGTAGTCGGTCCATTAACGATCACGGTCACCACCCCTGCGGGAACCACGACCACGAAACAGTACAAGCAATCGGGTAGCAGTTCGCGCGTGGGTTCGGCCATGAAGCACAGCCTCGTCGCAGAGTCCACCACGAAACTGGTGTACGAACCGGGTGATACGCTCAAAGCCGAGTTACCACTGCGGGCTGGAACGCAGGACTTGAAACTCGTGTGGGAGAATGGCCCCACGAACACGTTTCAGTTCGATCGGCTCTCGCAGGAACCGCGGCTCATTCGTGCAGGCAACGCGAGTGAACCTGCCACGGGAGTTCGGCTCACACCCAGCCCAGGATCGTCATTTCCCCAGCTACCGATGCTCTTCCCGCAACCGCAGAAGTAACGCGAGACTTCCAGTCGATTGCCGCAGCAATGCCATGGCATTGCCTCAGATGATCTACTCGAGTGTGGCTTCGATCTCGCATCGGGCTATGGCGCGGTATAACAGAAGAATTGCATTCCCGATCAGGACACCCCGCGATGCACATTCAGGATATTTTTGCGCAGCATCCCAGAACCTTCAGCTTCGAATTCTTCCCACCCGCAACCGATGCGGCGAGCGAAGAGTTGTTTCGTGCCATTGCTGCACTCCAGGAACTGGAGCCCTCGTTTGTTTCTGTTACTTATGGTGCAGGTGGTTCAACGCGAGATCGCACCCACGATCTGATCGTGCGAATCCAGCAACAAACGCCACTCACTGCCGTCTCGCACCTGACGTGTGTCTGCCACGATTTGAACGAGATGACCGCCATTCTGGACCGTTACGCCGCAAGCGGAATCAAAAACATCTTGGCCCTGAGTGGCGATCCCCCGCGTACGCTCCCCAACTATGATCGGAATCAGGATGCGTTTCAGTATGCCGAGCAATTGGTGCAATTCATTCGCTCGCGTACCAACTCCCCTGACCGGCGCGGGTTCGGAATCGGTGTCGCCGGGTTCCCGGAAGGGCACCCGGGCTGTCCGAATCGATTGCTGGAAATGGAATACTTGAAACGGAAAGTTGACGCGGGTGCCGACTATATCTGCACGCAACTCTTCTTCGAAAATCGGGACTTTTACGATTTCCGCGAGCGCTGCGATCTGGCCAGGATCACCGTTCCGATCATCGCGGGTATCATGCCCATCACGAGTAAAGCTGGAATGTCTCGCATGGCCCAACTCGCGTTGGGTGCCCGGTTCCCGGCCAAGCTGATCCGGGCTGTCGGTCGTTGTAGCGACGACGATGCTGTGGCCCGCGTCGGGATTAGTTGGGCCACCGAGCAATGTGCCGACCTGTTACACAACAACGTGCGTGGGATTCACTTCTACACGCTCAACAAGTCGGACGCGACCCGGCAAATATACTCGAACCTCGGGGTCACCAACTCGCAGGGGCTGCGAGCCAGTTGACGACAAGAATGGCTTATCCGCTACTTCTCACAGTGCCGGAGTTCCAATTATGCGTCCTCTTGTTGCCGCCGGGCTTCTGATTGCATGCGTTGTTCTTCCCGCATCCGCGCAACCGCAGGCAGAACTCGCGGAATCGAAGCGAGGCATGGTGGTCTCCGTTTCACCTGCCGCGACCG
>JBGTAO010000578.1:0-3724 GCA_041749835.1 Gemmata sp.
GTGTCATCTTCTCCTGGTTTGGAGGCAACGGTGGTGGCTGATACGGTGCGGGTGGGTCCGTGACTGCCATCACTTCTACCCACCGAACAGGGTTGTTGTCGGCAAATGGTCGCGCGAGTTGATCGACTGGTGTATCGGGTAGGAACCAGCCACCCGGCTCGGTTCGGAGATCTTTCACCAATAGATCGAGCTTCTTGTAGGGGATCGTCCCCTTGATCAGAGAGTACCGTCGCGTGTCGTATCCCAGTGCATGCTTGAAGCCAATCAGGTTCAGGTGTTCCAGCGTCTGCTGATGAAAAAGCTGTTGTTGTGTGGGTAGCAATCCCTGCCGCAGTCCCAACCTCACGGCCACCGGATCGTCTGCGGATTCGGGGAACAACTGGCCAGCAGGCGCGAAGAGTATCGTCAGCACACGCGGATCTTGTAGCACGTCCATCACCCGGGTCGATGGAATCGTGCCGACAAAGCGCTCATGGTTGGGGTCGAGGATATCGAGATCGCGATCCGGATCATCTTTGTGGGCATCCTCAAAGCCCAGACTGATCAGGAACTTTTCCAGATTGCGGTACTGACGGACCCGTTCATCGCGATCCGCGCGTATCTGATAACGAATCTCGATTGCGAGCTTCTCCGCTCGCGGTGGTTCTTTGACCTGAGCCCGAAGCAGCCCATGTGTGAGCATGACCACACAGAGCGCCAGGAGTGTACGGAGATTGGTTGTCATGGTGTCGTCCTGGATGATACGGGCAGAGACCCATCAACCATCGTCTCGCGGGTTCACTGCAAAGCCAAGGCTACTCTCGTAAATATGCCCTGCCCCACGGCTCGCGTGGACGGAACAGCGTGAACCTGGCAGGGTTCGTCGGTCCAATAGGTGCGATACTTCTGAAAGGACAAGATGAACGCAGTTGCCGAGATCGAATAGCAAGGGAAACTACAGGTGTTGGTGGGCTTATATCGGGCAGGCTGCGTTCAGCGATTGCACGCAGCAGTTGGCTTGCAAAACGTAAGTTGAAGGTGAAGGGTTTCGCCACCTTCAACTTGTCAAACGATCCATCACTTGACCCGCTCCGCGGTCAACTTCCCGAGGTTGTCGAACAGATGAACCAGGGACGCCATCAACTTTTTGAAGTCCCCTTCATGA
The DNA here is from genome assembly GCA_041749835.1 of Gemmata sp. GTDB lineage: Bacteria > Planctomycetota > Planctomycetia > Gemmatales > Gemmataceae > Gemmata. The sequence goes on from JBGTAO010000578.1 coordinate 1,145, forward strand.
AGGCTTTCATTGGGTGCATGGGCATTGCTGGCAGGGTCTTCGATCCCCATCAGAAGGGCTGGTGCGCCACCGAAGAGTTCCGAGAGTGGTCCTACGAAGCCAATGCTGCCCCCGCAGCCGATGGCCACTGGGTCGCGGTCGAAGCCCACACGCATTCCGGCGAGAGCAGCCTCGAAGGCAGGTCCGTTCGGATCGGTCATCCACCAATCCACAGAGGGGCCGGCCGGGGTCACTTTGACCTCACAACCCCAGGGTGGGTTATTGGTGAGAAAGGCCGTGAGGTCGGCAAGGACGTTCTCAGGCCTCTGATCGGGAACAATCCGACAACTCACAATCGCCGAAGCTTTCGGCAACACCTGGTTCGAGGCACCCTTGATCGAACTCGCTTCTTGCGCAATTACCGTGACCGCAGGCCGCCGCCAGGTTTGAGCGTAGTTGTTGTAGCCCGTTTCCATGGCAAAGCGGGTACCCGGTGCCATCCCAATGTCCTTCCGGAGTTGGTCGGCATTAAACGGTAACCGCTGGAACGCGGCCATCTCTTTCTCGGTGAGCTTACGAACTTGATCGTAGAACCCTGGGATCGGCAATGGCTGATTGTCCCAGTACAACCGGCCCAAAATCGCATTCAGCGCGATAGCCGCATCGGGTAGGCCGCCGCCACCCATGCCGCTATGAACGGGCATCCGTGCTGTCGAGACATCGACCTGAACGGCCACGATTCCACGAAGGGAATACGTGATGCTGGGTGTGCCGACATCGATGTTCTCTGTGTCGCAAACCACAATGACATCCGACTTCAGGCGGTCCTTATGAACCTCGAAGAACTTCAACAGGTTCTTCGAGCCAACCTCTTCTTCACCCTCCACCAACATCTTGATGTTCACCGGCAATGTGTTTCCGGTCTTGCGATACGCCGCGATCGCACCGAGAAACGCCGAGATCGCGCCCTTATCGTCAGCCGAGCCCCGGGCAAATAACCGCCCATCACGGCGGGTTAACCTCCATGGATCGGATTGCCACTGCTCAATGTAATTGACTGGCTGGACATCGTGGTGCGCATAGAGAAAGACGGTTGGCTTGTTGGCGGCCTCCAACCACTCGCCATAGGCGTAGGGTAACGATTGCCCGACCCGCAGCATCTCGACATTGTGCAGACCGGCATCCCGCATCTGGTCGCAACTCAGCTTCGCGGTGCGTTCGATTTCGGCCTGATGTTCGCCATCAGTACTGATGCTTTGGATGGCCACGAGATCCGCCAGGCCTCGTACGATTTCTTCGTGGTGCTTGTTGAGCCAGTCGATCGCAGGCTGTGTCATGATTGCCTCGCATTAGTCGGTCTCGGTTTCCGTGGGTTCACTGTAACGGACCGAAGAGCTGAGGTAAACATAACGCAAGATCTTGTGGTCCGAGTTTCCGGCATGCCCGATACTCAACACTCCCAACTACGTCCATTCACCCAGAGGATCTGAACATGCCCGAATCCGGAACGAATACACCCGCCACACCGACTTCACGACCGACACGTTTGACGCGCATTGCCTTCATCCTCAATCTGCTCCTGTTGATTGGCCTGGCTCTCGCCATCGGCGTGATGCTGAGCGAGATCCTCCGCTTCCGGAAGCAGGCTTCCGAACAATTGGCGGATGTATCTGCCGTGCGGGCAGTGCTCGATGCTCAAGTGGCCGCCTGGAACCGTGAGGATATCGATGGCTTCATGGAAGGTTATTGGCAGGACGAGGGGCTCACCTTCATTTCCGGTGGCAACATCACCCAGGGGTTCGCTCCGACCCGTGAGCGCTTCGTGAAACGTTACAAGCTCGGAAAGGCGACGATGGGAAAACTGAGCTTCAATGAAATCATGATCGAGAGCTTGAGTGCGACGGCGGCGTTGGTTCGTGGTCGCTATGAATTGGTGTTACCCGAGAAGACCGACTGGGGTCGGTTTAGCTTGATCCTCAGACAGTTCTCCGACGGCTGGATAATCGCTCACGATCACACCTCGGTTCCGCTACCCGATGAACAGAAAAAGTGAATCGCGCGATCATTTCGAGGCACTACAGGGTTACGAACACGAGGGCCGCGCTATGCGGGGTATTTCGGATCAGTTATTCGATTGGATGAAGCGGCGCTCGCCCGCAAACCAGGAGAGCGATTACCAGTTGCTCCAGCGCTTTCAATCGGTGGGTGATCAATCGGCATTTGAACTGCTCGTCTGGCGGCATGGCGAGATGGTCCTTCGAGTTTGCCGGGGAATGTTGCGTAATGCACACCAAGCCGAGGATGCCTTCCGGGTAACGTTTCTTGTACTGGCCAGGAAAGCACACACCATCCGAAAGGGGAATGTAGCGGGTTGGTTATTCCGGGTCGCCCGGCGAACGGCCGCTCGCTCGCAGTCGCTTCAACCGCTGGCATCATTGCCCGTTGATCTTCCAGCACCACAGCACCAGTGCGCGGTTGAGCAGTCCAAGGTGAATCGAATTGTTTTGGCGGAGATTGATCGGTTACCGCAACGGCTCCGTTCCGTGATTGTTCTCAGCTATCTAGAACAAGAAACGACAGAGGCCGCAGCACAAGAGCTCG
>JBGTAO010000579.1:0-2150 GCA_041749835.1 Gemmata sp.
TGACATTCACTTTGAAGCGTGGGGGTAAAACCGAAGAGCGAACCATCGAACTGGGAAAGGGGCTGTAACCATGTTCCGAATCACACATGCTGCTTTATTGCTGGGGATCGGCTCCCTTCTTGGCGGGGATTGCATTGCCCAAGCGCCGCCGCTGGAGAAGAGCGACAAGAAACCGATTGTGGTTCCGTTCGAGTTGCTCAAATCCCGCCACATGGCAGTGGAGGTCATGATCAACGGCAAAGGCCCTTACCGGTTAATCTTCGACACGGGTGCTCCCACGAACCTCATCAATAACCGGTTGGCCAAAGAAGCGGGCGTGCTGAAGAAAGACGACAAGGGTGGCACGATGCTCTTTGGCATGGCTGGTGCGAAGACCATGGATACCCTCCAACTGGGCGATGTGAAGTTGGAGAAGGTTCCAGTCATGGTCATGGATCACCCGACGGTGACCGCGATTTCAAAAGCATTGGGGCCAATCGACGGCATCGTGGGCTTCCCATTCTTTGCCCGCTACAAGACTGTGGTGGACTATCAAAAGAAAGAGCTGACCTTCGTTCCGAATGGTTACGTACCCGACGATGTAACCAAGGCACTGATGGAAAAGCTCATGAAAGCGCAGAGTGGGAAAGGTGATCCGTCTATCGTTGGTGCTGCTGCCGTGTGGGGCTTCTCGATTGATAAAGATGCCAAGGACGAAGAGCCTGGAGTAATTGTGAAAAGCGTTCTTGCAGGGAGTGCCGCCGCAGCGGGTGGGCTGAAACCGGGGGACCGACTGCTCACACTCGATGGTCGATGGACCGACTCCATCGCAGATACCTACACTGCGGCCAGCCTCGTCAAATCCGGGAACGCTACCATTCTCGAGGTGGTGCGAAACGGCAAAGCAATTCAACTGACCGTCAAACCCGGCAAGGGACTTTAGCGAGACGATGACGGTCGTTCTTGGGAGTCTGGAAGAGATTCCGCACTCCCAAGAGCCGGCTTGAGCCGAGTTTTTTTGGTGTGGCTCGTTGTGGTAATCAAGCATTCGCAATCAGCGCTTCAGCGAGTACAGCACAACTGCTGATGCTATCCGGAGGGCACTCTCCTTGTCGTGCCCGAGGCAATCAGCGGCCTTGTGGCCTTCAATCGCACAACCGATGTCGTATTTGCTGTAGATCACGACCCAGCGCCCATCAATCTGAATCCCTTCCAGCAACACCGGGTGATTCCGCATTTCGGGCTCTGGGCCTTTCTCGTTTGGCAACTCGCGCCGCACCCGGACGGACTTGAGGTTCAACCCCGTTTCCCGGGCGATCTTGAACAGCGGGTCTTCTTTGCCATCGGGTTGCTTCTCAGTAATGACCACGAGTTTGCTGTCCGGGAACAGCTTGGCACACATTTGCCGGAACGACTGATCGAACGCCTTCCACTGATCGAAGCCCGCACAGGCTGCATCCGCGAAGAGCAGTCCTCCAGTTTGAAGATTCGATTGCAGGTTTTCCAATTCCTCTGGCGTCAAGTTAATCGGTTTACGGCCGTGTAAGTAGTTGAATTTGAACGTAGCCAGTTGTTCATCGTGCGGGGGCAGCACAACGCTGTTGAGCGCGACTTCCAACCGAGCCTTATCGCGCAGGTAACCCATCAGGTTTTTGAGCGCGTCGGGAGCGGGCTCAGGCTCACCGGTCATGCGCAACTGAGCGGCTTTGAAATGGCTTCGTGTCACGCCCGCCTCGGTTCCCTTTGCAACAACTTTTGTTGAAGAGAGTTTGGGCTTGGGCAACTCGAGACCAGTCGCATAAGCAACAATGTTTCGAGCGAGGCAGTAGGCCTTTTCACCGCGATTGGCAGGATGCTTGCTGTCCACGGGCATGAACTTGCTTTCTTCCCAGAAGCCCGCCAATGGTATTGGGCTGAAGACGCATACGGTGCGACAGCCGCGGTCCAATACTTCAATCTCCGGAAAGTCGAGCGGTGTAATTCCAGGGAACATCTTCCAGATCGCGTGCTCGGGTGGCATCTTCCGGAGAGTGTTCTCGGGGAAGAGTTCCTTCATCAGTGCTCGGAAGGAATCTGCGAATGCCTTGTCGCCACAACACGCTTCCGTCAGCAAGAACCCACCCTCCTCGATGTAGGTCTTGAGGATCTCCTTTTGTGCCCCCGTCAGGCCA
>JBGTAO010000580.1:0-4352 GCA_041749835.1 Gemmata sp.
GGCTCTTCGGCTTTCAGCTCGAGTGCGGGAGCTTTCCCACCCGTATTCGAGAGTAATCGCGGCTCCTTGGGAGTTTGGCCCGCGAGCAGCCATGTGCGGTAACCACCGGGCGCATCGACAGCAAAGCGCCGCAGGAAACCAGTCGCAATGGTGGTTTTCAGCGGGATCGGTGTTTCGGCGACTTTCAAGATGGCATCCTTGCCACTCTCGTTCAGGGTGTAGCGGAACGTCGGCCGCCCATCGGAATCGAGTGCGTAGCCATCGAAGCTCACGGCACGGGGTCCGTCGTAGATTCGCGCGGGCTCGACGGGCAGTGGTGTACCAAATGCCGGGTTGTTCGCTCGTGTGGTGAAGTCGGGTGGAATCCGCGGATTGCTGGTGAGGCCCCACGGGTGCCCGGCTGGTGCCGTCCAGAAGATGGGTCCTAATTGTTTCGCCGGCGCACCACCGCGATTGTTCCACACGGGAGACGCATCGAGGAAGTTGCCGGCCCAGGAGTACGCCAGGCGACACTGATCGGCGCTGAAGGCGAGATTAACACCGCCCGGGTAACCCACGGCGATCGCCCGACTGCCCGCCTCGGGCATAAAGGTACGCAGTACTTCCGGCCGGTCGCGCACGGCAATGATCAGTCCACGGGGTGGCTCCAATCCATCGGGGAGCGGCAAGCCCGGGCCGAGCGAAAGATACGCCCACATCGCTTCTGCCTGGGCTTTGGGATCGCCCTTCAGCACGGTGGAGAGTGTCGACTTCCCCTCCACGAACGCCTGTGGCATGCGAGTACCCGGGGCCATGCGCAACGGTTGGTGCATCCAGCGATCGTACCAATCGTAACGCACCCGTTGGTTAATCGTGGAAAGATCGGGGCCACGAGTTCCCGTGTTGGCAACACCGCCGATATCGTGGCAGGAGATGCAACCCAGGCCACCCTTGCCCACGATCTGCCGACCCAGTGTGATCTGCTCGTTCGAAATGGGCAGTTTGCGAATGGTGTCGTCGGGAACGGCACCTTCAAGTTGCGCCAGTGCTTCTGGCAACCGGCCCACGTTGGCCTCGCCATACTGGGGCATCCGCAACTGCATCCACGGGCGAGCACGACCACCACCCGTCAGCACCGATTTCAACCACGAGGTGCGTGCCTTGTGGCCGACACCCGTGAGCAACGGTGGCCGCACATCGTCAGCGTTCTCGGCCCGCTCCAGCAAGCGAATCTGATCGGCCAACTCAGTCGGGATACCCCCTTCTCCGTTGCGGCTGTGGCAGTTCAAACAAGCGAACCGGCGCAACGAAACTCGTGCATCATAAACGGGTGCCGGAGATCCTGCACCGACCAGGCCCGTCTTCAAGAAGCCGTTGAGTGCCTCCTTCTGAGCCCGGGTGAACTTGTACTCCGGGGCTTTGGCGGGGTTCGGGTTCTCCGCGACACACCCCTTCCCACCCGCAGTCTTGATCTGGTTCAGCGCGGGGAAGCTGCTACTGGCCGTGCGGGCCTGTCCCTTTTCTTCAATCGTGTGGCAATTGATGCACCCTTTGGTCTCGCTGAGCACCCGGCCAACGGCGATCCACTGTTGCTGCTGCGGGAGTTTCTCGAATGCGGCAAACTCGTCGCGGGCCTTGGGACCGTAGTACTTCTCGAAGAGCGACTTCCCCAATGCTGTCGGCGGCGTTTTCGGTTCCGCGAGTGCCGTGGGAATGTCGTCGTCGGTAACACGACACAGATAGCGAGCGATGTCGTTGGCTTCCTGGGCGTTGAGGTTCATGTGGGGCATCCGCCCCGCAGGCGCGGTCTTGAGTGGATCTTGAAGGTACGCTGCTAAGCGATCGGCTCGTGTCTTGCTTCCGAGTGCGCCGAGTTTGTACTTGGGGTGCGAGCCCTGAGCCGTCCCCAGGCCGTAAAAGAGATCTTCCGGCTTCAGCGGTTCTTTCTCGTCTTCCTCACCCTTCGCCTGCGCTACGGTTTCCTGGTGGCAGGTTGCACACCCGGCAACGGTGTAGAGCGCACGCCCCCGTTCCAGGCTTTGCCGAATGTCGTTTGGCTGCTTCCCCGGGACACGAGCGGGCGCAAGCTCGCCGCCGCCCGTGGAAAGCAAATAGCGAGTGACCGCGTAGCGCTCGGCCTGGCCTTTGTCGTCATCGGAAAAGAGTTTGGGCATGCTGGTGTGTGGCCGCAACAACCCCGGGTTTGCCAGCCATGCATCGATCCAGCTCGGGAAGGCACGCTTGCCGACCTCAGTCAAGTTCGGGCCAATGTGTTCAGCCAATCCCTTGGCCATAGCATCACCGGCCGCCGCGGTATGGCACTTCATGCAGCCGTGCTCTTCGAAGAGGAATCGGCCGTGTTCTAGCTGGACATCTTGCAGAAACGTGGCCGGTCGATCTTTGGGCAGATGACCGAAGAATTGGTTGGGCAGTGGCTCGCGCACGAAGCCGGGGCCTTGCCAGAACAACTCCACCCGCGCCGGCGTGCCGTTGGGAACAAAGGTCACTTCAAACGGTTGGACACCACCGCCCAATTGCTCTTCCGGACCCACGACTTCGCTCGGTGTCAGGCCGTCGGCGGTCGCCACCAGCATGGCCTTCCCGCCCAGCGTGACCCGGAGTGTGCCATTCTGCACCGTCGTGGAGAAGGTATACTTGCCAGGCCGAGTGATGTTCACATAGCCCGACCACTTCGCTTGCTTCAGTTGACCCAACCGTGGGTGCGGACTTTCCCCCTTACCGAGCGAAAGCGCCACGGTGGGTTCCAGACGAGAGACTACCGCCGCTTCGGCACCTGGTCCCGCCTCGAACGTGGCCACCAGACCCGGTTTCAATTCCGCAGGATCGACCGCAAAAGCGGGAGTGGCGAACACGGCGAGGAGAGTGAGTGTTGAGAGTGATCGTTTTCGCATAATAGTCGAAGAGGTTACGGGCGGGGCTTGGCGGTTCACACTGATTATCCAAACGTCGATTCACCGGGCAAGCGGAAACGGGAATCGCCCTGGAACTCGTGATCTGTTACCTTAGCCGCGATGCGACCACGACTGCCGTGGCGACCGCAACAAGAGCCGCGACCAATCGGAGATCCCGAGATGTTCGATCTACCCGCCGTGCAGGCTGCCATCCGCGACGCTGGTTTCGACGGCTGGCTGCTCTACGATTTCCGAGGCCAGAATCTGCTGGCTCAGCGCGTCGCCGGGTTAGCCGAGAAGAAGCTCTCGCGACGCTGGTTCTATTTCGTGCCGGCCATGGGGGAACCCAAGAAGCTCGTCCACGCAATCGAACCTGCCGCGCTGGACCACCTCCCTGGAAAGCGGAAGACCGTGTACCGCCGCTGGCAGGAGCTCGAAACGGGAGTGGCGGAACTGGTGATCGGTGCGAAACGGGTTGCGATGGAGTACAGCCCGCGCAATTCGAACCCGTACATTGGCCGTGTCGATGCTGGAACGGTGGAACTCGTCAAGGAGTACGGTTGCGAGGTGCTGGCGTCGGGCGATCTGATTCAGCAGTTCGAAGCGGTTTGGGACGACGATCAGGAGAAATCGCACTTCGAGGCCGCCAAGAATTGCCGTACCGCCTACGACGTTGCCTTTGGCTACATCTCAGATGAGATTCGCACCAACGGTTTCGTCCTGGAAACAGCCGTGCAAGCCCGCATCATGAAGCACTTCGCCGATTGCGGTATGGTCACGTACAGCCCACCGATTGTCGCTGTCGGGCCGCACAGCGGTGATCCGCACTTCGATACCAGCCCCGCGACCGACATGCCCGTCCGCAGCGGCGACTTCGTGCTCATCGATCTGTGGGCCAAGATGAATCGCCCACGCGCTGTCTATGCAGACTACACCCGCGTGGCCTACGTCGGCTCACCCGTACCGGAACAGTACACGAAGATCTTTGCGATCGTGGCTGCGGCCCGTGATGCCGGCATCAAGAAAGTACGTGAGGCTTTTGCCGCCAAGCAGCCACTGCTCGGTTGGGAAGTGGATGCCGCCACGCGAGAAGTCATTGAGAATGCAGGGTATGGCGATCAGTACACGCACCGCACCGGCCACAATATCGGCCAGGAAGTTCACGGGAACGGCGCACACATCGACGGATTGGAAACGCGTGAAGATCGCCACATCATCCGCCGCACCTGCTTCAGTATCGAACCCGGGATCTACTTGCCCGAGTTCGGTGTCCGCAGCGAGGTCGATGTCTACATCGATTCGAACGGCGAGGTGCATGTGACCGGAGGCGAACCGCAGACCGAGGTTCACACCATTACGGTTTGATAGCCACCCGAAGCGGTGCTGTGGCAGCCACGACGCCATCGCGGCTTTCGCGTGCCAGCCGGCGTCGTTTGGCTCGAACTTGCCACATCGCATCGA
>JBGTAO010000581.1:0-3977 GCA_041749835.1 Gemmata sp.
ATGGTGACAAAGCCGATCGTGTCCGGGGCCATGACGGCGCGAACCTGCATGGTGCTACCCACGGGAATGGCGGACGGCATGGCGACGCGCAACCCGCCCGTGGAGCGATCGAGCACATAGCCATCGTTCATGCCGTTGCGAAACGCCGAAGAGGCCAGCAGCACGCGCACCGGTTGGCCATCACGGCGCACCGCTCCGCGGCGATCGGCGAACGATTGCTCGGGCGGTGCCCAGTTCAAGGCTTTCTCGGTGTGGGTACCCGGATTAACGGGTATCGTGGCCAGGCGATTCCGACGGCGATTCGCCAGGAATAGCATCGAGAGGACCACGAACCCAACGAGCCCACCCACCACGAACGGCAGGTTCGCCCAGACCCAGGTCGAGATCGATTCAACAAGTTGCACAGACATTGGTGAGCCCCCGGCCCGTGGCGTTCGCGCACGGGGCGTCGTAATGGACTCTAGCACAATTTCCGGCAAATCGGAAAAAACGGCACAAAGTGATGCCCGATCGAAATACATAGGGGGTCACGGAACCGCCGAAGCGACCCCGCGACCCCCAACAATACACCCGCGACTGAGCCAAATCAGGGCTTGATCGTGCCACCGATCACGCTCGGGTCGATCTTGTACTTCATGCTCTCGGCCGACAGTTCCGACTCCACCCGGCCCAGCTTATCCTTCACCTGAACCTTCACATTCCCGCTCACGCCCACCTCGCCGGTCCCAGAGAGGAACGAGAGTTCCTGGCACGAGCCTTCGGCACCAAAGCCGGCGAAGCGAACATTGCCATGAGCGCGAATCGCAGAGGGGCCATTGCCCTTCTCGGGCGACTTGATGTCGACGCGATCACAGGCCACCTTCAGCACCAGATCGTCGCCATGGCGGACTTCGAACGTCGGCTCGCCTTCACCCACACGCAGCAGAATGCGGTACTTGCTCGGTGTCACCACGGTGGAGACAGGAAGCGTGGGATAAACTTGGGGAGTCGGTTGCGGCAGCAGATTGGTCGGCGGTACGATGGTCGGCGGCACGATCAGCGGGTCTGTTTGCGGCGGAATCAGAGCGCTATTTGTATTCACCAGCGGAGGCGTAACGGAGCTAGTTGTCGTGATTTCCGACTTCAAGTCTGGGATCGTGGGAGCTGTGCTCGGCGGAGGCAGTAGCTTGATATCCGGCACCACGGTGGCCGGAATCGGCGAGTTGGGAGCGGCGGGCGTGGTCCCACTTGCGGGGATCACGGGAGTTGCGGGAATCACAGGAGTGCTCGAAGGCAGCGGCGGCAACACGGGCGAACCCGTGGACGGCGTTGCAGGGAGTTCGACGGCCGGAGCCGGAAGCGGCGGAAGCGCCCCGGGAGGCGTGGCTTTCACTGGTTCTCCGGAACCGGCGGGCGGCAACGATGGAAGCATCGGCTCATCCGGGAGTTGCGGCGGGTCATACGAGCGGCGGGCCGTGGTGTTCGAATCGGGTTTCGAGCAGGGGCCAGCGAATGCCGCCAGTCCGCCCAGCGAAACACCGAGCACTCCCGCCATCATTTTCCAGCGTGATAACAACATGGTGTACTTCTCCACCTAGTGGGGCGACAACGGGGGAACCACGGGCAACCGAACCCGTGAGAGTTGCCGCACACCTGCCAAACGGCACGTGGTCATACCCAGGCGAACTTCGCGTGTCTGCGCCACTTTCCGCAAACTCCGACCCCGCCCCGTTGCAACCCACGACCCGCAAGTCCTACACTCAACCTCACCGCGCACTTCCCATCGGAGTTCGGCCCATGGCACGCCCCAAGATCTTTGTCTGCCGGAAGATCCCCGACCTGGCGCTTCAGGCCATTGCGGCCACGTGCGAGGTCGATCTGTGGCCCGAGCAACTACCGCCGCCACCAGACGAATTACGCGCACGCATTCGGGACTGCGACGGGATCGTCTCCTTGTTGACCGATCGCATCGACGGCCCGTTGCTGGATGCCGCCCCGCGTTTGAAGGTGGTGAGTAACTTCGCTGTGGGCTTCAACAATGTCGATGTGGCCGCCTGCACGGCCCACGGTGTTTGTGTCGGCAACACGCCCGGTGTACTCACGGATGCCACCGCCGATATTGCCGTGGCATTGCTGTTGGCTGCGGCCCGACGAGTTAGCGAAAGCGCCGACGATGCAAAAGCCGGGCGCTGGCTCACGTGGGAGCCGCTCGGCTGGCTGGGGCAAGACCTCGTCGGCCGAACGCTCGGGATCGTTGGGATGGGCCGCATCGGTTTCGCCACCGCCAAACGGCTCCATCATGGCTGGGGCATGAAGGTGCTCTACACCAAGCGGAGCCCGCACCCGGAAGCCGAGCGGGATCTGGGTGCCACGCGGGTGGAGTTCGATGAGCTTCTGGCCCAGAGCGATTTCGTTTCCGTGCACGTCGATTTGAACCCGACAACCCAGGGTCTGTTTGGTGCCGAGCAGTTCCAGAAGATGAAGCGGACGGCGGTGTTCGTGAACACGGCACGCGGGCCACTGGTCGATCAGGTCGCACTGGCGGCAGCGCTCCGAAATGGAACGATTTTCGCGGCGGGGCTGGATGTGACAGAACCGGAACCGCTGCCCGCGCAGCACGAGTTGTACCAACTGCCCAACTGCCTCGTGGTTCCCCACATTGCCAGTGCGACCATCGACACGCGCAATGCCATGGCTCGGCTGTGTGTGGCAAACCTCCTGGCCGGTGTGCAAGGTCAACCGCTGCCGCACTGGGTCAATCCGGAGGTCGCTCCACAGCGGAAGAACTGAGCGATCCATTGTGACCGAGCGAACAGGTGGGGCTTCTCCCGGGACCGCGGTCGTCCCGACCGCTCCTCGCGCCGTTACCGGGATGCTCACGCATCCCGCTCGCCAAAACCAACGCATCCCGCTCTCCGCTTCCCCGGGACCGCGGTCGTCCCGACCGCTCCTCACTTGACTGAACTGCCGTCGGGGCGACCGCGCACCCAGAGTTCGGCCTAGGCTTGCGTCAGCCGATTCCATGGAGCGGGCCACCGCGAGCAAAGAGTTCATCCACGCGACGTGCCACAGCGGGATCGGGGTCGAGTGGTGGCGGCATGTGTGGCTTCAAGCGGGCATCGATGACCACCGGACCGGTGCAACCCCAGTGCTTGCGATTCACGCTCGCACCCACGCCATGAATGTCGTTGGCCGGGTCGGAGCGCGTAAAGGTGACCCACAAGAAGTTGTTCAGCGTGCGGGCCGCGAACTCGGCGTCATCCACGATGACGACTAACGGCAGACCGGTGAGGCGTTCGTGTTGCCCTGCCAGCGCTTCGCAAAGGCGTACGATCTCGGGCGGTGTGTCGCTGGCGCTGGTATTCGTGACACGCGGGCCACGCACAATCAGAATGCCCGGGCAAGCAAGTCGAGCCTCGGCGAAGCCCTCCGGGAAAGCGAGATCGGGCGGCACACTTGTCGCGAGTTCGCGCCGTTTCGGCCCGGCTGCCGCGATCACCACTTTACTTCCCGCGTTCAAGCCCATGCCCGCCGAGTAGTCGAGCGTGTCCATGGTCGTGCGGGTCTGGAAGTGCAGGTCGGTCGTGGGGTCGAAGCGTTCGAGGATGTGCCGGAAGAACGCCGCGATGTCGTGAATGTCCAACTCCGGCGTGTCTTCGTGCGCCGCGATGAAGAGATACTTCGCCAGCGAGAGTTGCCCTTGGCCCAGGATCGCGTTGGCCAGCGTGAGCAACTCTTGCGGCTTCCGCGTGGTGGCATACGGCACGTAGCGCTCGCTGCCGATCGCCAACAAGAGCGGATGCACACCGGCCGCATCGACCGCATGCACCGCCTTCAAGCCCGGGATGACCGTGGGAATCACGGGGCCGGTGAGTTCGTGGATCAGTTCGCCGAACGCCGTATCTTCCTGCGGTGGTCGCCCGACCACGGTGAACGGCCAGATGGCATCGCGACGATGGTACACCGCCGTCACGGTCATCACCGGAAAGTCGTGCGCC
>JBGTAO010000582.1:0-3694 GCA_041749835.1 Gemmata sp.
ACCCGTGTCGTCCTTCAGCTACTTTGAAAGACCCTGCACTCCTGGAAGCCCATCTTCGACGATCAACCTACTAGCAGCATCGGTAGCATCGCCGTGGCACCCAGCGATGCGAACGTGGTCTATGTCGGCACGGGTGAAGCCAACATCCGCGGCAACGTCGCACCGGGGGCCGGCATCTTCAAGAGCGAGGACGCCGGCAAAACCTGGAAGCATGTCTGGAAGCAAGTCGGGCAGATCGGCACGATGGCGGTCCACCCCACGAACGCCGACGTGGCTTTCGCAGCCGTACTGGGGCACGCCTTCGGACCGAACAGCGAACGCGGTGTTTACCGCACCCAGGACGGCGGAAAAACGTGGGAGCAGGTGCTCTTCAAGAACGACGATACCGGTGCCTCCGATGTCTGCATCGATCCCTCCAACCCGCGAATCGTCTACGCCGGGTTGTGGCAGGCTCGCCGGCGGCCGTGGGAGATGACCAGCGGCGGCCCGGGTTCCGACCTGTACGTTTCCCGCGATGGCGGCAACACCTGGGATACGCTCCGCGATGTCAAGAAGCCCAACGGCTTGCCACCCCAACCGTGGGGCAAGATCGGCGTCGCCGTGGCACCCTCCGATTCTGATCGTGTCTACGCACTGATCGAAGCCGAGAAGGGCGGCCTGTTTCGCTCGGACGACGGTGGCGAAACCTGGACGAACGCCAACAACTCCCGACCGTTGCGACAACGAGCCTGGTACTACAGCACATTGACCGTTCACCCGACGAACCCCGATGTGTTGTTCGCACCGCAGGTGCAACTGCTCAAGAGTGTCGATGCCGGGAAGTCCTTCACCACGGTGCGCGGGTTGCACCACGGCGATAACCACGACTTGTGGATTGATCCCAAGAATCCGAATCGCATGATCAACGCCAACGATGGCGGTGTGAACATCAGCACCGATGGTGGCAAGTCGTGGACCGCGCCGGCCCTACCGATCTCGCAGTGCTACCACGTTTCCACCGATACCAGCACGCCGTACCGAGTCATGGCGTGCCTGCAAGACCTTGGCAGCGCTCGCGGGCCAAGCCGTTCGCTCACATCCGGCGGTATCAAACCCGGCGACTGGCACAGCGTGGGTGGTGGCGAAGCGGGCTACGCCTTCGCCGACCCGAGCGATCCAAACATCGTCTATGCCGGGGAGTATGGCGGCATCATGACGCGCTACGATCACCGCACCGGGCAGGCTCGCAACATCACGGTGAATCAGTTCAACCCGTCGGGCATCGACCCCGAGAAGATGAAGTATCGCTTCCAGTGGACCGCGCCGATCATGATCTCGCAGCACGATCCGAAGACCGTCTACCACGCGGCCAACGTCCTTTTCCGGACCCGCGACAACGGCCAGACCTGGGAAGCAGTATCGGGCGATCTGAGCCGGAACGACAAACAGAAGCAGCAGTGGAGTGGCGGTCCGATTACCGGCGATAACACGGGTGTCGAGGTGTATGGCACCATCTTCGCGCTCGCCGAGTCGCCCAAGCAAAAGGGGCTCCTGTGGGCCGGAACCGACGACGGCCTGGTGCACCTGTCGCAGGACGATGGCAAGACGTGGCAAAACATGACCGCCAACATTCCTGGCTTGCCCGACTGGGGCACCATTAGCTGCATCGAAGCCAGCCCGCACGAGGCCGGCACCGCTTTTGTCGTGGTTCGGAATCACCGCATGGACGACTACAAGCCCTACGTCTGGAAGACGACCGACTTCGGAAAGACCTGGAGCGCGATCACCGAAGGGCTCGACACCACAGCGCACTGCCACGCGATCCGTGAGGACAGCAAGAAGCCCGGGCTGTTGTTCCTGGGAACCGAGCGTGGTGTGATGTATTCACCCGATGCGGGGAAGACCTGGAAGAAACTACAGCAGAACCTGCCCACCGTGCCCGTTCACGATCTGGTCGTGAAGGGTGACGATCTCGTCGTCGGTACGCATGGCCGCAGTATCTGGATTCTCGACGACCTGACTCCGCTGCGGGAAGCCACCGCTGCCATCGCCGCGAAGCCGGTGCATCTGTTCCCGGTTCAAACAGGTGTGCGCTGGCGAGTCGGCTACGGCGGCCCCACCTCGGGCTTCCAACCCCACACCGCCGGCGAGAACCCCGACACGGGAGCCGTGATCTGGTATCAACTGGAGCCGAAGTTCACTGGTGAAGTCAAGCTGGAGGTGCTCGATGCCAAGGGCACGGTGATTGCCAAAGCCACCGGGAAAACTCGCAGCAACGACCCTGCGAACCCCGACGAGGACAGTAAGAAAGACGAACCGTCGGAAGACGCTGATGCCGCGCCCAAGCGGAAGCTCGAACCCAAGCCGGGCCTGAATCGCTTTGTCTGGGATCTGACTCACGATGGAGCTACCGGTATTTCCGGAGTGCCCGTCGATATGGGAAATGCCGCAGCGCGGATTCCAGTTGCACCGGGAACCTACATCCTCAAGCTCACGGTGGGTGGGCAAACGCTGACCGAAAAAGTCGAGGTGAAGCCGGACCCGCGCTTGCTCACCGTGGGGATTGCACCCGCCGAACTCCTCGCAGGCTTGACCAGCCAGGAAGCGCTCTCGCTGCGGGTTCGCAACGATATCACCCAGCTCGCGGACACTGTGACGCGACTCCGCGCGATCAAGAAGCAACTCACCCTGCACAAGGAACTGCTTAAGGATCGTGACGACGCCAAGGAGTTCCTAAAGCAGTTTCCGCCACTCGACGAAAAGCTCAATGGCATCGAGGAGAAGTTGCACAATGCCAAGGCCAAGATCAGTTACGACATCTTCGCGGCCAAGGGTGGTGCGATGTTGTACTCGCAGTTCGCCTGGCTTCTGGCCAATCTCATCGACGCTGATGGAGCCCCGACGAAAGCGCAACTCGACCTGGCCGATGATCTGGAAAAGCAACTCGCCGTGCTCGTCTCGCAGTTTGAAACCCTGGCCCGCGAAGAGGTGAGCAAGCATAACGAGCAATCGCGTAAGTTGGGCTCGCCCGAACTGTACGTACCGCCCGCTGCCAAGAAGTAGCTGTTACTATCAGACCTCCACGGCCAGGATCGTGATATCCTCGCCGTGTCGCACTTGGGGTAACAGATTCCGGGCGAGGGCATCCACGAACCGTTGACCGCTTTCGCCCCGGTGTTCATGAATCGCTTGTAACAACGGCTGATCGTCGCCCGTTGGGCCGGGAGTTCCATCGAGGCGTGTGCCATCGGAGACGAACACGAGCTTATCGCCGGGTTGAAGCGTGGTCGATTGCTCCGGATAGGTCGTCTCACTGGTGCCCAGGAACGGCCCGGGGAGTTGCCACACCACGGGCTCGCCGAATTGCGGCACCAATACCGGAGCCGGTGCTCCAGCGCGAGCCACTGCGAGCGCGCCGGTTCGCGTGTTGAGCGTGCCAGCCACCATGGCAATCAGTGGATGATCAGCAAGTTCCAGACTGAAGAGTGCCCGGTTGGCCCGTGCCAGCAATTCCTTCGGGGAGCCCGGTGTCTCACGAAATTGCAGGGGCAGCGACTGACTGACGAACACGCTGACCAACCCACTCGTGTCGGGCGTCAGAACATCGGCAACGAAGAACTCCACCCATTTCTCATCGCAGCAGCGTACATCGTAGAAATCGCCTGCACTCTTGCTGCGCGGTCGATGTGAGACGAAGAAGCGGGCCGAGCCCTGC
>JBGTAO010000583.1:0-5542 GCA_041749835.1 Gemmata sp.
GCGGGCGGCATGCGCTCAAGCAACGAGTCGCGGATCTGGGCTACCACCTGACCGATGTACAACTCAATCGCGTGTTCGAGGAGTTCAAGCGTCTCGCGGATCGCAAGAAAGAGATTTACGATGCCGATATCGAAGCACTGACCGAGAACCAACTCCAGGCAGGCAGCACCAACCTCTGGACCTTGGTCGGCTTCACGAGCACTGCGGGAACCGGCTCGCAAACCTCCGCTGCTGTGACGCTCCGCCACCAGGATGGCAGCGTTCGCCGGGATGCAGCCATCGGGAATGGCCCAATCGATGCACTGTTCAAGGCGATCAACCGCGTGACCGGGGTGGACGTTCGCGTTGTTGATTACCGGGTTCGTGCGGTGAGCCAAGATATCGACGCACTGGGCGAAGCCAATGTCGAGATCGAGTATGACGGGAAGTTATCGCGTGCTCGGGCAGCCAGTGTGGATGTGATCGAGGCCAGCGCGCTAGCATATCTGGAGGTGGTGAATCGGGCCGCATCACGGCAACTCCGTGACCGGCTCAAACCCACGGACGACGTACCAACTGAAGTGGTTCCTGCTAACTAACGAGGTTTGGGATGCGTAGTTCGCCCCGCTGGATGTCTGTCGTGCTCGTTCTGGCGGGAACCTACAACGTGGCGTGGGGAACCTGGGTCATTCTGTTCCCCGCGGTCTCGTTTGCCAACTCCGGGATGCAAGATCCCGCAAAACCGCTCAACTATCCGCAATTATGGCAATGCATCGGCATGATTGTGGGGGTCTATGGCATTGGCTATGCAATCGCCGCAACCGATCCGGTGCGACACTGGCCGATTGTCATGGTGGGATTGCTCGGGAAAATCTTCGGCCCCATCGGCGTGGCATACGGAGTGCTCATGAACGAGACCCGTGCCGAAGCGTTGCTCACGATCGTTCCGAACGATCTGATCTGGTGGGTGCCGTTTGCACTGATTCTTCGCCATGCTTATCGCACAGAACGTGCGTCACGGAGTGGGTGATGGTGGGCCGATTGGCGCACCCAACTCCGGCGGTGGAAGTTGAGTTCCAGGTATCGCGGAATCCTGCGGCGGCAGCATGGGCTTCGGTACAGGTGCCCGACTCGGAAAACAGGAGTCGAGGAATCCCGCGATCGGTGCATTGCTGCATCCGGCGAGCAACAAAGTCAGTGCTGCGACAACGACACGTTTCATTCCGGGCAGATAGCCAGTGCCACCTGGTTTGCCAAGACCAACTGGGTATGGGCGCGTGAGCAAGAGAGAACTCGGCGCTCTACTGGCTCGTGTGAGTCAATTGCTCCAAGACCGATTCGATGACCAGGATGAGTTGCACCCGGCGTTCGACCCGGTAATCGGCTTCGATGCACTTCTCGATGAGCGCCACGAGGCGATCTGGCCCCAGTCGTGCCGCCAGCGCCTCGAGCCGCGCTGCTTCGGTTGGATCGAGTGGTCGCGTTTGAGCGCCGAGCGCGATACGCAACGCATGTCGAAGTAGATCCACGACAAACCCAATCACGACAGAAGCGCGACCGCGTTGTGCGGCAGTGTCCTTCCCGGCATCCTCCACGAATTTGGTCCAGGTTTCACTCAGTCGTGAGAAGTTCGGCCGTGCGGCAGCGAGCCCGGTCAGTATCTCGTTGCGTACATTCCAGATTGCTTCATCATTCAGAGCAAGAGCCCGGCTCACACTGCCATTGGCCAGTCGCGCGAGCTGTTCACAACGGGCGTGGTCCTCGATTCTGTGCTCGGCCAGGATCGCCACCAGATCGGCCGGCGTGAGTGGATTCAATCTCACGATCTGACAGCGCGAAAGAATTGTTGAAAGCTGGCGTTGTGTGCTTGTTGCGATCAGGAGCAGTATGACGCCCGGCGGTGGTTCTTCGAGCACTTTCAGGAAGCTGTTCGCCGACTCGGTATTGAAGTCGTCGGCATCGATGACGATACCGACCTTGTAGCCACCCCGAGCCGGTTTGCGGGCCAGCCGGGCACAGAAGTTCCGCATCTCCGCCACTGGGAGTTCGTGCTTCCCTTCGGGAGTGCTCAAGATGAGCAAGTCCGGATGGGTCTTGGCTTCCACCTGCGTGCAAGCCGGGCAGGCACCGCATGCTTCCAGGGTGTTGGTTCGGCGTTCGCAGAGCAGTGCCCGGGCGAGTTCGGTGGCGAAATGGCGTTTGCCGATCCCTTCCGGACCGACCAGGAGATAGGCTTGCCCCAATCGGCCGCGCTCGAACGCAGTTCGGAACAGTGTCTTGGCTTCAGGATGCCCGCGAACACGAGTCCAGCTCATCGTCGCCCTCCTGGCCTCGGTTTTCGGGGATCGATCATGACCCCCGAAGCGGTGTAACCGTGTCCGGCTTAATCGCTCGTGAGCACCCAGCCCTGTTCGGTCAGGTAGCGGCCAACTTCCATGCGGAGTTGCTTCTGGACCAACTCGACTGCAGGTGTGGCATCGATTCGCCGGTGCCGGTCGGGGCGTCGACCCGCTTCAAAGAGGAATCCGGTGCGCACCCGCGAATAATAGTCTTCATCGCGTTGCTCCATACGATCTGCGTCACGGTTGCGCCGTGCGAGCGTGACTTCAAGTGGTGCGTCGAAGACTAGCGTCAGGTCCGGTTCCAATCCACCGGTCGCGATGGTTCCCACGGTCCACAACTCGGTGGGGTTCAACCCGCCAGCGTGACCCTGATACACCACGTTCGCCAGCGTGAATCGATCGGAGATAACAACTTCACCGCGTTCGAGTGCCGGGCGAATCACTTCCTCGACCAATTGCGCCCGGGATGCCATGAACAGCAACGCCTCGGTCAGGGTTGCAATCTGGTGCTCCCGACCAAACAGCAAAATCTTGCGTAGTTCCTGGCCAAGTGCGGTACCACCGGGATCCACACACGCGGTGACCGGTATCTTTTGTCCCGAGAGCCAGTCGATGAGTCGATGACACTGGGTCGATTTCCCAGTTCCGTCCAGGCCATCGAGTGAGATGAACACCGGTTTGGGCATTCCTTACTCCCAATCCCGCGATTCGTCGGCCTGGATCACGCCAAGCACCTGGCCAGCCGCGACCGGATCGCTCGGGAGCGCCAGTCGTTCCAAAATGATTCCGCTCACCGGTGCGGGAACATCGTAGGTCGCACCCGGTACAAGTACCTCGGCCACCCGATCACCCGCGAAGACGTTCTCTCCGGTCCGGACATGCCAGAGGCTCAAGGTCGCCCGAGTTGTTCCCAGTTCCGGGAGTGTAATCGTGACGGTGTGCAAAGCCATTATGTTGGCACCATTTCGTCGGCGTGGTAGCTGGAACGTACAAACGGGCCCGCGACGACTTGCTGGAAGCCCATCAATCGCGCCTGGGCCGCAATCCGGTCGAACTCTTCCGGGGGCACGTACCGAGCAACGGGGATGCTGTGCTTCAATGTGGGTGCGAGGTACTGGCCTAGCGTGACGACATCGCAGCGGATCGTCCGGAGATCGGCAAGCACATCGAACAGTTCATCGATCGTTTCCCCGATCCCGAGCATCAATCCCGCCTTGGTAACGATATGCGAGGCCCGCGATTTCACACGTTCCAGCAAATCGAGGCTGCGGCGATACTCGGCGCGACCACGGGCAACGCGATACAGCCGCGGTACGGTCTCCAGGTTGTGGTTAAAGACTGCGGGGTTGGCATCGGTGACCCGATCGATGGCGGCGCGGTTGCCGAGAAAGTCGGGTGTGAGAACCTCGACTGCCGACTGTGGCAGTCGTTCCCGAACCGCCAGCACACATCGGGCGAAGTGATCGGCACCACCATCGGGGAGGTCATCGCGCGTGACCGAGGTAATCACCACGTGTTTGAGCCCCAACCGCACCGCTGCCTCTGCGACCCGTGCGGGTTCATCATCTTCGATGTGGAGCGGTTCGCCCTTGGGCACCGAGCAAAAGCTACAGGGCCGGGTGCACACGTTCCCCAGGATCATGAAGGTGGCGGTGCGGCGCGACCAGCATTCGGGGCGGTTCGGGCACTTGGCATTCTCGCACACGGTTTCGAGGCGTAAATCCTCGAGTAGTGTTTGCGTGAACGCATTGCCGTTGCCCTTCGGCAATGGCCGCTTCAACCACGGGGGCAAGCGACCACCGGTTTGTTCTGGGGCCGGTGGTGCTGATTCAAGTACGTTGAGTGAGCGCATGTCGGCTGGGTTGGGGCAAGGCCCCAGGGTGGGTATGGAAAATTGAAACGCGGTTGAACCCGAAACGCTGACTCAGCAGTTCGAGCAATCGCTGCCGGACTCCCGAGATCCGCAATCGGCCGGCACCTTCTCGTTGTAGTGAGGTCATCGGTAATGGATGGCCATCGCAACGGATATCGCGAAACAGTTCCAGATCGGGCTGGACATTGATCACCAATCCATACGACGTAACTGCGCCGCGCACCGCAACACCAATGTGTGCAATTCGCCGGTTCCGCACAAGAACGCCTGGATGCTCCGAGTCTACTTCACCCGGTAGCGAGTAATCGCGGACCAGATCCACCGCGAGTTGTTGAAGCTGTTCCACGTATTGCGCGACGGTGAGGCCCTGTTCATCCAGTCGCAGAATCGGGTAGCAGGCCACTTGCCCGGGGAGATGCAGCATCGCCCCGCCCCCGCGGCTCACCCAGTGGATAGGCCACTGCCGATGCCGTAACTCCGTGAGATTCGGGCGGATATCGTTACGGCTTCCCTCACGGCCAATGGTAATCGTCGGGAGGTATTCACACAGAATCACGGCAGCAGGAACCTCTGGCCCGCTGACCTCGTACACCAGGCGCGATTGCAAAGCGGAAAGCGTTGCGAACTCCATGGTCCCGAGCAGGTACGCGGCCAAAGCCCGTTCCGAGGTGTGCGGTTCGTGATTCTGGTGTGGGTCCGGCACGACTCGCCCGCGTGTCTGGTGGAAAACTTGCCAAGAACACCTATTTTAGCAGTCGTGTCCCACGATACCCAGCCCGACTGGAATGCGATTGCCGTGCTCCGCACCTTGTGCGCTCAACTCCTGCTGCAACCAGGCTTTTTGGCTGCCGTGATTGTGGGGCTCAATCTGCTTAAACCCGTCGTGATCGACGATACAGCATACCTCGCGTACGCCCGCCAAATCGCAAACCATCCCACAGATCCGTACGGGTTTCAATTCTTCTGGTACACCGTGCCGGAACCCGCCATGGAAGTGCTTTGCCCGCCGGTGTTGCCCTATTATCTGGCGTTGGGAATGCGCGTCTTTGGGGAGAACCCAGTACTGCTTAAACTCTCGTTGTTTCCGTTTGTGTGGCTGCTGGTGTGGGCAGTTCGGAACCTCTTACGCCGGTTCACCAGTGCCAACGGAGATCGCTTCTTACCGCTGTTGGTACTCGCGCCAGCCGTGTTGCCGATGGTCAACCTGATGCTCGACATTCCGGCGCTCGCTTTGGGGTTGGCGGCAGTCGTGCTGTTCTTCCAGGCACTGGATCATCGTTCTCTCGGGTGGGCCGTCGTAACGGGACTTCTCGTTGCCCTGGCGATGCAGACGAAATACACGATGTTG
>JBGTAO010000584.1:0-2722 GCA_041749835.1 Gemmata sp.
GACGTCAAAAGCGTCGCACGATCGGGTTCGATCCCGAGGTATTTTGAATCGAGCAGTTGCTTGTACAGAGCCTTGGCATCGGCGTCGGCTGTGGGGCGCGGGTGAATGGCCGAGTCCTTGAACTCGCCAACCCCGACCACAACCAGATAGGGTTTCCCGGGGCCACCTGCTGGATTCAGCGGATCAGCCGCACGGACTTGTTTTCCTGTCCCAACCAGAACCAGCGCCACACTGCAGACGCCGAACAACCACTTGCGAGCGTCCATAGATCTACCACCTCTTTCCGTGCCGAACATGGCAAACACAATCGAGCTATTGTACCGGAGTAACAGCTTGCCCCGTCAACCGCATTTACGATGGCGTTACAGCCCTGGTTCGATTCTCAGCCAGCCGCAACAGGCGACGAAGCGGAACCACTAGGGATTACGACGGTTCAGACGCGGTTCGCCAACTCCGTGAGAATCGCGATTCCCCGGTGAAGTGTATCATCTGAGGCGGCGTAGGATACGCGAAAGTGGGTGTCGCGTTGGCTGAAGGCGTTCCCAGGGATGATGAGCAAGTTCTTTCGCACGGCCTCAGTCACAAATTCCGTTGCGGTGCCCCAAGGGGCTTTCAGAAACAGATAGAAGGCTCCACCCGGTAACACGAACTCGTATCGCCCCGTTAACGCTTTCGCCAAATCGTCGCGCTTGCGGCGGTAATCCTCGACGAACGGCGTCGGATCGTAATCGAGCGCCGCGACACCGGCCCATTGCACCATGCTCGGCGCGCAGACAAAGGTGAATTGTTGGAGCTTCGCCATCTCCTGAATCAGGTTCCGTGGCCCATGAGCCCAGCCGAGTCGCCAACCGGTAATGCCATAGGTTTTACCAAACCCTTCCATGACTAGGACATTCTCGTCGTCGGTCGCGGGGCTTCCCGGTGGGCCATCGTAATGAAACGCCCGGTAGATCTCATCGCTGATCAACAAGATCCCGCGGTCGCGGGCCAACTTCGCAATGGTCTTCAGTGCAGTCGGTTCGACGACGCTCCCGGTGGGGTTCGACGGTGTTGCCAGAAGGATCACCTTGGTACGCGGCGTGATGGCAGCCTGAAGCTTGTCGGGATCCAGTCGAAAGTCGGGATAGGTATCGACAGTGACCATGCGGCCACCCGTCAACGCGATCATGTTGGGATAGGCGACGAAGTAGGGATCGGTGGTGATCACTTCATCACCAGGGTTTACGGTTGCCAGGAGCGCGAGCAAGAGCCCACCACTGGTTCCCGTTGTGACCACCACGTCGCGATCTTGACCAGGAAAGCGAGCTTCGGCATCCGCAAGCAGTTTCTCCCGAAGTTCGGGGATACCCTGCGTGATCGTGTAGCCGTTGCGATCGGAATCAATGGCGTGTCGGGCGGCGGCCCGAATCGGTTCCGGAACCTCGAAGTGGGGCTGCCCGATACTGAGGTTCACGGGATTCTTGAGGCTCTTCCCCAGTTCAAAGACTCGACGAATCCCTGAAACAACGATTTCGCGGGTTCGATCCGCGAGGAATGATTCGGGAAACATACTGGCTCCTGATCAGCATTGAGGCACAGCCCCGCAATGCGATTCAGGATATGGTTTGCACGCCCGAGTAGTCTCCCCCGAAGTGCTGTTCAAGCGTTGGTGGTGGCAGTTACGATCAATTCGGAATCGGTTGCACTGGCGTAGCGCTGCCAGAGACGATCCAGGCGTTGTTGCGCTTCTTCGATCGGAATCGCCCGGTAACACCCTTGCTCTTCGTGCACAATACCTGCCAGATTCAGTTTGCGAAGTGCGTCGTCGATTTCGAAATCGACCTTCATCTCCAGGCGTCGTTCCAGATCCAGTTCGATGTAGTCATCGAGATCCTGGGTCGACCACACGCGGTCACGGGCATAGCGCCACAGATAGAAATAGGCCAGAAGCACCTCGCGGACTTCTTGCTCCTCGGCTTCGTCGAGCAGCCGAAACATCACGCCACCATTGCTATCGAGATTCTGGTAGTACAGGCTTTGCGTGAGCTGCAACGTGTAGGTCTGCCGGGAAACCTGAAAGCTGTACCAGGTCTTGTAGCCATAGCCGAGAACCAGTGCGAGCGGAGCAAATAGCAGCCAAAGTGTCCCCACGGCCAACCCACCCATCAGCGAGAGCAGCGGAAACGTACTGAGCTTCCAGCCCACATAAGCGACGCTGCTGGTGATCGAGCCTCCCAGCTTGAGTCGCTCCAGTTTGGGCATCTTGATGCGCCCGCCGGGCAGCAACATCTCGATATCGACCTGTGGGATATCCTTGAACAACTTGAGGAACACGTTCTGGGTATCGGCATCCGGGCCAAGTCGCTTGTGGGCTCGCTGTTTGAAGATGACCGCGACACGAGAGAATGTGGGGACCGACACTTCCTCGGGCCGCCACCAATTCCGCCAATGACGCCGTACCCGCTTACCAACCCCTTTCCCGCGGTAGAACACTTCAACATTGTCAAAAGCACCCCAGGCCACATCCATATCCACGCCCCAGGCGCTGGCACCTCGCATCACTTCTTCCAACTCATGCCGGCTCAAGCGGGTGTAGTTGGCGCGTTCCATGAGATGCACGAAATTGGCAAAGAGCTTTTCCAACTCTTCGCTTCGGAGTTCCGACGACAGTGGGATCAGTGGTTTGGGTTCGCCGTCCGGATCGAATGGTGCATACGCTTCTTTGAGTCGCCGAATCTCGACC
>JBGTAO010000585.1:0-8702 GCA_041749835.1 Gemmata sp.
CCACGACGCCGGCCTTGTTCAAGCGCTCCTGCAATTCCTGGCAGAGGGCGGCGGAAACTTCCTCGACGCCGCTGCGCAGGGTGGTTTCGTTTTCTTCGCCGTGATCGTAGGCGTACTGGCTGGCCAGGTGGCGAATGGCGGATTCGCTCTGGATTTCCACGTAGTTTTCATAGTCATCGACGTCGAACATGGCCTGGGCGGTGTCCTGGACCTTCCAGACGACGACGGCGGCGATCTCGATGGGGTTGCCCCGCTTGTCGTTGACCTTAAGTTTGTCGCCGTTGAGGTTGCGCAGGCGGAGGGAGATCTTGTACCGCCGGCCCGACACGATCGTGGCGCCGCGCGAGTAGAACGGGTTGGCCCAGTGGAAGCCGCTCGTCCGCTCGTACCTCGCCAGCATCAGCTATGTCGATTGGCAGGTTGGCCGTGTTCTCGACGCACTAGCAAAATCTGAACTGGAGAAGAACACCATTGTGGTGCTCTGGAGCGATCACGGTTGGCACCTGGGCGAAAAAGGCATCACGGGGAAGAACACGTTGTGGGAGCGTTCCACGCGGGTGCCCCTGATCTTCGCCGGCCCCGGCATCACAGCTGGCGCTCGCTGTGGCCGCCCCGCCGAGTTGCTCGATGTCTACCCGACGTTGGCGGAACTGTGCGCATTACCACAGAACAAGACCAACGAGGGTTTGAGCCTGGTTCCACAGCTCAAAGATTCCAGGGCACCCCGCGAACGCCCCGCGCTCACCACGCACAATGCTGGGAACAATTCCGTTCGCACCGAACAGTGGCGGTACATTCGCTATGCCGATGGTTCCGAAGAGCTGTACGATTGCAAAGCTGATCCCAACGAGTGGACGAATTTAGCCCTACAGCCTCAGCACTCAGAACGCAAAAAGCAACTGGCCAAGTGGATGCCCGCGAAGTCGGCAGCACCACTACCCGGCAGCGCCGGTCGAATCTTGACGTACGATAAGGGTATCGCTGTCTGGGAAGGGAAGCCCATCGGCAAGAACGACCCGTTCCCGAACAAGTAAGCCCGCGGCCCGTATGCGGTGTTCCTTCCCCCGGAGATGCCCATGACTCGCTTTGGCCTGGCCGGTGTGTCCGCCCTGTTACTGACTGTATCGGGTTCCGCGGCTGAACCGGAAGTCTTGAAGCTGTGGCCCGGGAAACCTCCGGGAGAAAGCAAGGTGCTGCCACCCGAAGGATTGCTCGAAACCAAAAAAGGGCAACTGGATGTTCCGCGGCTCGCCAACGTGAGCGAGCCCACCATCACCATCTTCGCTCCACCCCCAGAGAAAGCGAACGGGGCCGCAGTGGTCGTCGCTCCGGGTGGCGGGTACTCCATCCTGGCAATCGGGCACGAAGGGACCGATGTGTGCAAGTGGCTGAACTCCTTGGGTGTCACGGCCGTACTGCTGAAGTACCGGGTTCCCAAGCGCGAGATACAGACACCCGATAACCTGGCCATGATTCAAGACGCCCAACGGGCGATCACACTGGTGCGAAGCCGGGCCAAGGAACTGAAACTCGATCCCGAGAAAGTGGGAATGCTTGGCTTTTCCGCGGGTGGTCACCTGACGGCATGTACGGCGCTGACCAAGAAGCGCCTTTATGAGAACGTGGACAAGGCCGACGAAGCAGCCACAGCACAGCCGAACTTTGCCATCCTGGTCTACCCCGCGTATCTCGTCGATCAGAAGGGCGCACTGAAGCCCGAGTTCGCGGTGAACAAGGACTCTCCACCGATGTTCTTCGCCCACTCCAGTGATGACCCGGTGACCAGCGAAAGCAGCCTGGCCCTCTACCGGGCGTTACAAAAGCAGGGTGTTCCGACCGAGCTTCATTTGTATGCCAGTGGTGGGCACGGATACGGCATTCTCAAGTCGGAGTACCCCTGTGCGAAATGGCCCGATCTCGCCGGCGACTGGATGAAGTCACGTGGGCTGGTGAAGTGAAACTGGCCCTCGCAGCCTGGCATACTCCCCAGCGCAACAACCCGGAGCAATGATGCAGTTTCAGGCCCTCGCCACAGATTACGACGGCACCCTGGCTCACGATGGCGTGGTCGATGCCGCCACGATCGCCGCGCTGGTACGGTTGAAGCAGGCGGGCCGCAAGCTCCTCCTCGTCTCGGGCCGGGAGTTGTCCGACTTACTCACAGTGTTCCCCCAGATCGACCTGTTCGATCTGGCCGTGCTCGAGAACGGGGCGGTCATCTACGAACCTAAACAAAAGCAAACCCGACTGCTCGCCGAGCCACCACCCGGGCACTTTGCCGCGGAACTCAAGAGCCGGGGTGTCACGCCGCTATCAACCGGACACGTCATCGTTGCGACACTGGAACACCATCATCTTGAAGTCCGCCGGGTCATGGATCATTACGAACTGGAACTCGAGGTGATCATGAACAAAGGCTCGCTGATGGTCCTGCCCCGCGGTGTCGATAAAGCCACTGGGCTTACGGCGGCACTGGGGGACCTCCGAATGGAGGCGCACCAGGTTGTTGGGGTGGGCGATGCCGAAAACGACCAATCGATGCTCGAACTGTGTGGCTGCGGCGTGGCGGTTTCCAATGCGTTGCCCTCGCTCAAAGAGCGAGCAAACCTTGTGACCCGGGGAGCCCGCGGCTTCGGCGTAACCGAACTCATCGACCGAATCCTGGTAAACGATCTCGTCGATGTGAGACCGTTAACCGGCTGAGACTGCCCGGTTGCAACCCTGCGCCAACAATTCTGCCCGCTTGGTGTTGTGTTCGTTGACAGGCTGCGGCGCATGATGATACCGTGAGTCGAATGGCCATTTAGGGCCATCGAGATCTATTGCCTGCTCGTTAATAATGGGAACGATGAGCCGCCGCTCGACTTTCTCATGATTCACCCCAGGAGATTTCCTCCTGAGCCCGGGCTGGCAGCGTGAGCATGTCACGCATTTGGGGCGCAAACGGGACCTTCCCATTTCCGTTGCGCATTGTGAGAATGGCGAGCACAGCTCGATCTTCTCGCAATCCTTAGAAGCGTCTCAACCTTGGAGCCCGGCGGCTACCTCGCAGCACCCGGAGACAACCGATCATGGCAGTAGCGAAAGGTGTTTGGGGCATTGATATCGGGCAGTGTGCCCTCAAAGCCCTTCGGTTGGAAGTGGTGGATGGAAAGCCAACCGCCACGGCGTTCGATTACGTGGAACACACCAAGATTCTCTCTCAGCCCGACGCCGATCCGGATGCCCTGATCCGTGAGGCGCTCGAAAAGTTCTTGTCCCGCAATGAGGTCAAGAACGACGAGGTGGCGATCGGTATCGCGGGTCAGTCCGGGCTCGCACGTTTCGTCAAGCTACCGCCAGTCGAAGAGAAGAAGATCGCCGAGATTGTGAAATTTGAGGCCAAGCAACAGATCCCGTTTCCACTGGAAGAGGTGGTCTGGGATTATCAAAAGATTGCCGGCGGCGAAGCGGTAGACGGCTTTGCACTCGAAACCGAAATCGGCTTATTTGCCATGAAGCGCGATGTCATTTCGCGTTACATGGGCTACTTCAGTTCTTCCAAGATCGAAGTGAACACTGTTCAGATGTCGCCGCTTGCTTTGGTCAATTTTGCGACATACGAGCTGCTCAAAAAGGGTGGCCCCGCGCTGGCGGAGGGTGAGGCGGACGAGGAACCCACCGACGACATTCCCCGCAACAAGAAGCGCTGTGCGGTCGTCATGGATATCGGGACCGAAGCCTCGAACCTGATCATCACCGATGGTGCCAAGATCATCTGGCAGCGGCCGATTCCGTTGGGTGGCAACAACTTTACCCGTGCCCTGACCAAGGAACTGAAGCTCACCTTCGCCAAGGCCGAGCACCTCAAGCGCAACGCGGCCAAGAGCCCGGATATGACCAATATCCTCAAGGCCATCAAGCCGGTGCTGACCGACTTCGTGGGCGAGGTGCAGCGGTCGCTGGGCTACTTCACCAATACGCACCGCGACGCTCACGTGGCCTACCTGGTTGGACTTGGTAGCGCGTTCAAGCTGCCCGGCTTGCAAAAGTATCTCGCGGATAAGCTCTCGCTGGATGTGCGTAAGCCCACCAAGTTCACCCGCATGGGCGGGGACGTGGTTCTGAGCGATCCACTCTTCCAGGAGAACTTGCTCACCTACCCGGTCGCCTATGGCTTGGCCCTTCAGGGACTGGGGCAAGCGCGACTGAGCACGAATCTCTTGCCGCCCGAGATCCGCACCGATCGCATGATTCGGGCCAAGAAGCCCTATGGCGTGGCGGCGGCGGCCATGCTGCTGTTGGGAACTGCCGGGCTCGCGTTCGGTTACGCTCAGACCCACAAGTCGGTCATGGATAAGCGGATCACCGATGGTGAAGCCAAAGCCAAACAGGCCGTGGGAGCGTATACGAGCCAGGAAACCAAGGTTCGCGGTAAGCTCACCGATTCTCAGAAGACACAGGATGAGGTCAAGAAGATCATCGCGGGACAGGAAGAGCGGCTGAACTGGCCGCGCTTCTTCGAAGTGCAAACTGCGGCATTACCCCGACCGGGTGAGAAGGGTAACCTCAACTCGGACCCCGAACAGATCAGGCTCTGGGTTGGGGAAAGCGATTCGGGCAAGGCCGCGCTCGATTGGTTCCGGTCGCGCATGGCACGCGGAGTTCGCATCGAAGACGCCCTGGAAGATGAGCGCTCGGCGCACCCGAAAAACCTGGCGATCGTAAATGTCGAGGCGGTCAACACCCGCTGGGTCAGCAGCGTTTCCAAGTTCCTGGAATCAGCCGATCGGACCGTCTTCGATACCTACAAGGAAAACATTGCCCGCACGATGATGGACGAAGAACGCGAAAAGGATGAAGCCAACGATCGCTTTAAACCCAAGGTGGCAACGGATGGTCCGGCCTGGGTTGTCGAGATCCGCGGCTACACCGATCACAAGGATGGCCCCGAGTTCATCAAGAAAGCTTTGCTCAAGAACTTCCAGAAGTTCGACAGCTTTGCTCGCAATGAGGACAAGGTCGGGAAGTACATCGTCGGCGTTTCAGACCCAGTGAAGACCAAGGTTTCGCACGCCTTCATCTACAACGTTTGGATGGTGGACAACTCGCAGCCCAATGCCTTCGCCTGGATCAACGGTTCCTACCTCGATCAACTCATCGGTGGCGGTTCCGCTGCAAGTGGTGGGCGAGGTGGTTACGGTCAGGGTCAGGGGCAAGGACAGGGTTCCGCTGGTGGTGGAGGCGACGACCGCAGCATAGGTAACCAGGCTCCTGGCACCGGTGCGGGTCAATCGGGCGGGGGCACAGTGGCCGAAGGCGGTTTGGTGCCGATTTGGACCGGGCTCGGGCGCAGCAGCTACAGCAGTAGCATCGGTGGTGGTGTGAAGGACTCGGAAAAGCGACGTTACGAGTTCGTGGTGATGTTCATCTGGCGTGAACCCACTCCTTCGGATGGCGGAGCGGGAGCCACGCCGCCGGTAGGCGGTGGTTGAGCCGTGCGGCTCTCGGATTGAATCCCAACGACTGCTGGGGCGAATGTGCTCCAGCAATCACCCGGTCCAGACACCCAGACTTGCCGGATCATACTCATGAAAAAAAGCGACGCACTCAAGAAGCACCACTTCTGGATCCTGCTCGGCCTGGTCCCGCTGTTCGTGCTCATCGCCGTACTGGTGGTTAACTCGAGCGTTGGCGGGGCCATTGCCAAACGCGAAGACGATATCAAAAAGGCATCGCAAGATATCGCTTCCAAGACAAACCCCAAGTCCAATGCGTTGATCGAAAAGCTCGACGAACAGATCAAGACCGTCGCCGATAAGAAAGGCGGCCTCTGGAAGGACAACTGGGATCGGCAAGCCGGGATCGACCCCAAAACCGGGCAACAAGACCCCAGTAAGAACCTGTTCACCTGGCCCAACTCGCCGAAGCTCAAACCGTTTGAGCGCATGAACCTCAAGTTCGGCGACAGGATCTCCAATGATCGCTCGGAGTTCGATGAATTCCGCAAGAAGGAGATTTACCTGGCCGAGTTTTCCAACGCCAAGCCTGGTTTCGCGGGAACGGGGATGGCCAATCGCGTTGCTCCCACGCAGTTCAACGGTGGGTGGGAACGGGTACTCCGCTTCGTCGATTCCTGGACCACCGTGCAACTGACTTCGGAACAAGTCTGGCTGTTGCTCGAAGACATTTGGGTGCAGCGCTCAATACTGGACGCTGTTCGCACCGTGAATATCGAAATGGCGGAGTTCAACCGGGTACCGCTGAACAAAGATGGTCAGGTCATCGATGAACCGCTACGGCGCAAGTTTGCCAGTCGGATCTGGGATGTCGAGCTGGCCGTGGAGAAGGTCGATAACAAGCAAGTGATGACCGGCCGACTGGCCAACATCACGGATCGCCTCCAGCTCATGGGGCTCGGGAACGTGATGATCCTGCGAGTCTGGCTCGATCCCGGTCGCGATGGGAAAGGTGCTGGCGTCGAGCCGTTCGAGTTCAAGATTGGTGGCGAGTTCCTCCCGGGAATGGGAGCCATGAAGACCATCAAGGACAAGGATGGCCGCGAGAAAGTGGTCCCGGCCAATGTGCTCGAGATCGTCCGCACCGACGATCATCTGATCCCCGCGGGCATGGCGGTCGGTGAGATCGTCCGCGTGGAGCAGGTCTTCGATGCGCGAACCGTACCCGTTCGTCGGATCGAGTCGCTTGTGATGGGATTCACTGATAGCCGCAACGCGAACGCAGCACTGAAGACACCCCGCTTTCCCAGCTATCTCAAGGAAGCCGAAGCGGCTGGCACCGCCTCGACTGGCTCAAGCCCATCCGGTAGCGACCTGTCCATGGGTGGGCTTTCATCTTCCGGTGGCCCTCCCAGTGGTATTACACCCAGCACAGGTGGCGGAAGCGGTGGCGCGACCGATGCTTCGGGTGGCTCGGGGCGGCCCGGTGCGGGGGGAGGCCAGGCCGGTCGAACCGTCGCGACAGTTGTGGATGCCCAAAAGCAACGCTACCTGGAAGCGTCCGACCAGGTTCGCCGAATGCCGGTCGGCCTCGTGGTCGTAGTGGATCAGGCGTATCTCCAGGATGTCTTGATCTCGCTGGCAAACTCGCCCTTGCGTTTCCAGATCACACAGGTGACCTGGACCCGGTTCCGGGGGAATCTTGGTGTCGATCCCGTGGGTGGCCCCAGTGCGAGTGATCCCTCTGGTGGCGGTGTCGTGCTAAGCGGTCCTGGGAACTTTGGGTTTGGTGGTGGCGGAGACGACCCCGATGAGCGTCGCCCTTCCGGTGGCTACGGTGGGAGTGGTCGAATGCCTTCTGGCCCACTGGCTCCCTCGACTGGTGGTGGTTCGCCTCCGGGGCCAATGGGTCCGTCGACTGGTGGTGGCCCGATCGCACCATCGACCGGTGGGTCTGGCGGGAGTGGTTATGGAGGCGGTTACGGCGGAATTGCTTCCACCGTCTCGGAATCGCAGCTCACTTCAGGGTTGATCGAGTTGAGCGTCTACGGTGTGGTGTCCTTGTATGAAAAGTACACCCCACCGGAGGCGGAAGCGGCGAAAGATCAACAACCCAAAGACGGTGAAGTGAAAGCCAAAGACCAAGAACCCAAGAAGGATCAGGAACCCAAGGATGAGAAGGGGCCCAAGGATAAGAAGGGGCCCAAGGATGAGAAGGGGCCCGATGGCAAGGAGCCACAGGACAAGAAAGACCCCATGACCACGAACCCTGATAAGCCCAAGATGCGGGCCCGTCGCCGGGTTCGCTAATCCCAACTGCTGCCGTGGCCGGGTGTGCCAGTGTCGCCACCCGGTTACGGATGACCATACTCCACGACTACTCCGCAGGGAGCGATGACATGGCCAAGGGTAAACCGAAAATCAACTTCAAGCAGTTGTTGCTTGCCAAGGGCGAGTACATCGCGATGGGGTTGGCCGGCGCATTGCTGGTCCTCTTCCTCGTCTGGGGTGTGAGTATGGCCACGAGCGCCAAGGACCCCGAGCAGATCGCCAAGGATCTCTCGGCTAAGGCGCAACAGGTGCATACCCGCATCTCAAACGGGGAGTTGACCCCGGACGACGAGAAAATGGCGGAAGTGCCCGCCTGGGTGAAGATCTCGAACACTTATCCCCATGTTCCCACCGAGGTGTTTTCGATCACCGGGCCGCAGTTCGATCCGATTGCCAAGCCCGATACCAAGAAGGAAAACCCTGCGGTGTTCCCAATTGGAGCTTATCAGGTTGATGTTATCCGCGCGCCGATGAAGGCATACGACATCATCTACGACAATGAAGGGCGAGCCAAAATCGCAGTGCTCACAGCCAAGCCAGTTGGAACACAGGACAAGAACAAGGTTTCACAAGTTGCCCAGACGATCAAACGATCCGGCAACGCGGGTGCGAACGCCCGTGAACGCCAGCTCAAGAATGCGCCTCCTCCGGGTGGCGGTGTTGCGCCCGGTGGTGGTCCTGGCGGTGGACCCGGCGGCTTTGGCCCCCCAGGTGGTATCGGCGCACCCGGCGGTGGTCCGGGTGGTTTCGGCCCTCCGGGTGGTTACCTGGGCGGTGGTCGCGGTCAGTCGAACCCGTACGGCGGCCAGGGTGGTGGCGGCTACGACAATAGCGCCCAGCGCGTTGAGAAGGCGATCGAATACGTGCCACTCGATGAACTCGATAAGGCCATGGAGAAGGGGAACATCCCGGCCATGACGGTGATGCCATTGC
>JBGTAO010000586.1:0-3067 GCA_041749835.1 Gemmata sp.
CACTTGGCGCTCGAACAGCCATCACGCCCGATGTCTCAA
The DNA here is from genome assembly GCA_041749835.1 of Gemmata sp. GTDB lineage: Bacteria > Planctomycetota > Planctomycetia > Gemmatales > Gemmataceae > Gemmata. The sequence continues at coordinate 40 of JBGTAO010000586.1, forward strand.
CAGTCTCCAGTTCCTGGCAGCCCGCCTCACGACCCACGCAGTACCGCCTGTTGACCGCAGACGAATGCCGGTTGCTTGCGATTCGCAATGCCCCATTTGCGGATGAACTCGATCATCATCCCGAGAATTCGGCTCCCCAATCGCATTTCCACAAGAAGACCGCACTGGCGGAGGAAGCCCGGCGTGTTCGCGGATACGCCGCCGACGAACTTCGCAATCGAGCAGCGGGGGATGCGCTCGAATCCTTCTACAAGCTTATGGAGGTCGAAGGGCAGGTGGACTTGCTTCAGCAATCACAGGCCGCACTCCAAACACAACTGGCGACCGCCGAGAAGGCCGTCAAGGGTGGGCTCTCGGATCGTGCTGATGTGAATACCCTGCGACGCAAACTCGACCAGTTGGAATCGCAAGCGGCTCAGGTCGGTTCGGGTGCAGTTGCCCTCTCGGCTGGCCTGGCCGGACAGTTGGGCCTCGATGCCACCGATCCCAACCCCATTTGGGCGACCGATCCGTTGGTGGTGACAGGTGCGAATCCGGAGGCCACGCAGGCAATTGCGACCGGCTTGCATTACCGTTCCGATCTGAATCTGCTCCGCACACTTCTCGCACAAAAGAACGCGGGTGGCGAACTGAGCAACGCCGTGTTCCTGGGAGTCAACCCGCTGCTGGCCAATACCGAGCCGGGCAATCCGTTCACCGGTTTGTTGACGATCTTTCACCACGAGCCAAAAGCTGCGACGGCGAAGTTGCAGCGCCAGCTTCGGGAATTGTTGGCGACACGTGAGCGCCAGGCTATCGCCGAAATCCAGGCTGCCGTTGCGACCGTGCGCGGTCTTCGTGGAGCCGTGGTGGCCAAGGCTACCGAGCTACAAACCGTGAAAGCGCGCATTCAGGAGGTGGATAAAAGCGTTCAAGCTGGGCTGGCAGGAGCCGCGAGCGAACTGGCTGCCACGCGGCAGGATGAGCTCAAAGTTCAGGGGGAGTTGCTCGCATTGGTCGCTCAATGGCAGATCGCGAATACCCGGCTCCGCCAAGCAATGGGAACCCTGATCCGCGAGTAAGCACGCTGCCGACGCTAGGGCTCGATTTCGTATCGCCGGTCGGGCTCTTCGGGAGGCTGCTCGAAGTGCACCGGAAACGTCATCTCGGAGCCATCGTAAAACAGGATAACGACTTGCTTGGTCTTGTTGATTCGTTCCACTTCCTTTTTGATCAGAATCCATTCGTCGCCGCCATCCGTGGTCAGAGCCCGTTCGCCATTGAGTTCGCCCACGCGGAGGAGCAACAACCGCCCCCCTTCGCGGTTCGGTCGCTTCTTCAAGTGCGCCTCGAAGGTGCGCTTCTTCATCGCATCCTGGTATTCCTTGGTGCGGCTGAGCTTGAGCTTCACATCTCCTGTGTAGCGTTCGCAGCCGGCCACGATGACCAACATCAGGCCCATTAACAGTATCGTTCGCATCGGTACTCCCTCGGCCCCAATCGGGGGGCCGGCCGGGACGCTGCTCGCCCAGAGGTGAATGACCGTGTTCGCACTCCCGTTCCTGCACCGTACCGGGAGCCAGCAGAGCGGTCAATGGGTTCGACGGCCAACTGGCCAGTTCAGTTCTCAACTGAATTCGTGATTTCGCCCGGGCATCAGGTATTCGGCTGGTGATGCTTCGGATCAATTCCGGCCTGAAAGTTATCCAGGATTCGTTGCAAGAACGGTCGGCTCACGGATGCGTAGCGATCGAACATGGCGCGGTCAACGGTATACACCTCGACACGGTCGCGAGCACGCACTGTAGCATTCCGAGGTTGATCGCGGAACAGTGCTACTTCGCCGAAGTATCGACCGGGGCCTAGCTCTGCGAGTTTTTGCACGCCATCGCTCGCGGGGCGGAGAACCTCGACGGTACCTCGCCGGATCAGGTAAAAGTTGCTGTGCTCGTGAACGGCATCGCCTGCCCGAAGGATCACCTTACCGGGCTCAAACACCTCAACTCGGCCCGATACTGCCGCCAGTTGATCGGCACGCAGCGGGACATCGGGGTGAACACCCACGAGCAGTTCGTCGGCAATCTTTTGCTGTTCTTCTGGAAGAATTGCAGCGAAGACGGGAGTCTGCCGGAGCCCATCGCGGACGAAAAGCCGTTCGGCGACCACGACATTGGATTCGATCCGGCCACGCTCCATGTGAACGATGCGATCGGCAAGGTTCATGATCCGGGCATCGTGGGTCACAATCAAACTCGTCGTGCCTGTCTCGTGGGCAAGGTGGCGCAGTAAAGGAATTTGCCAGTCGGCGAGCCAGCCACTTTCCCCAGCTTCTTCCGGTGAGCGCACCAGTTTTTGGATTACCTCATCAGAACGCTCGCGGGCCAGGTTCTGCAACAGTGTCACTACGGCCAGGCCCGAGTTCGCGTCGAGTGCGGCAGTCGGTTCGTCGGCCAGTACCAGCTTGGGGCGGTTAATGAGTGCCCGCGCCACGGCCACCCGCTGCCGTTGCCCACCGGAAAGCTGCGCGGGCTTGTAATGGTAACGCGGGGATTGGGGCTTACCCGAGAGATCCGTTTCGCCCAGTAATAGGTAGCGCAACAATTCGCGGGCATCATCGTCGGGGTCACGGGAGTGATCATGGAGCCGTTGCGCCATCCGGATGTTCTGCATCCCTGTGAGCGAGTCGAACAGATTATGCCGCTGGAAGATGAAGCCGATCAAGCGGCGCACATCCACCAGTTCGGCTTCGGGACGACCGCGGAGCGTGCGATACTCACTCAGGCGAGTATCCCAAATCTCAATCTCCCCATCTTGGAGTGTGCGCAGACCACCAATGAGCGTCAGCAGCGTGGTTTTGCCCGAACCCGACGGCCCGCTCATGATCACCAACTCACCGGGGAGCACTTCCAGATGATTCTCGAAGAGCACCTGGGTGCGGGTTTCGCCGGTTCCGAAGTGGTGGTTCACTCCACGAATCCGGAGGACCGGCGCACCGGTAGGTGGCAGCACGTTAGAAGACATCGGCAGGGTCCACTTTCTTCACTTTCCC
>JBGTAO010000587.1:0-13161 GCA_041749835.1 Gemmata sp.
ATCAGCTTGAGATCGACATCGTCGACCTCGGACTGCAGCTTGGCAGCGGCCGCTCGCTTTTCTTGCAACGGGGAGTAAACGAACATGTACCCGAGGACAGCGCCGCCCCCGATCAGGATGAGCCCGAAGAGCCCGATAGCCAGTGTTCGCTCGCGAGGAGTCATCGTGGAGTAACCTTGATCACGGGGTGCATCGATCCAATCATTTCCAGTGTTGACACGCCGCCGACTCGAATCGAACCTCACTCGCCAATGGTCGACTTATCCTTGGGTCGCGGTGCCTGCTCACCTTCACCGGCATCCTTTTCCTTGGTCGTTGTGGTGCCGGGAGCGGGCGGATAGTTCTTCCGCCCGGGAGCACTGAACGTTGGGAACCGGTTGTACAGATCAGGCGGCCGGTTCGTGACCTTGGTTGTAACGGTGTAATCTTTGGCATTCGGGTCGCTCTGGGTCGGCCCGACAACGGTCTTATCGGCAGCGATATAGAACTTGTTCTTCGGGTTCACGTTGTCCCGATCCAATGCGGTGAGAAGCCGATTCACCGAATCGGTCGCCTGGGCCGAGAGTTTGACTTCCAGTGAACCTTGTGCTTCTTGTTTTGCAGTCTTGGTGTCGGGGGCGATCGCTTTGTAGCCCCAGGCGCTGGCATACATCCCCGGCGTGTCGGGGAAGCGATCGGTCATATCGAAGAGTTCATCGAGCAGGTTAACCCCGCGGCCCTTCCATTGCTTGGCTGCGTTGAGCCGCTTGATATCCGGTTCCAGCGCGGCCACTTCTTCGTCCTTACTGGTCTTGAGTTGCTGGAGTTCCGCCAATTCGTCGTCGGCAGCCTTCAACTTCAGATATCCCCAGAGGCCACCCACTCCCAACAGCAGGAGCGCGGCCAGCGCTCCGATGAGCATCTGGTTCCGCTTGGGATCGACTTCGGCCCGCGGCTGGCGCGGTGTGACAAAGTTGATCGGGAGCGATTCCAACGATTGACCGGCGAGCAACCCGGCGGCACCGGCAAATCGACCGCGGAACGCTTCGGGAACTGTGGGCAGCGATTCGCCGAGCGGATCGTATTCGTGAACGGGAATGCCCAGCGCGGGCTGCAATCGCGCGGCCCAACGCCCGCCTGCTTCGGCGATGTAGAGCGCCTGAACGGGGTGCGCGGGATTGGCCCCAGCATACATCGTCAGGTTGCGGCGCACTTCCGTGAGCAGCATCGTCTCGCTACTGGCAACCGGTCCGGGAACCGAACGGGTGAAGGTGACTTCCCCATTGTGAACCACCGTGAACTCACCACCAGCGGGAGCCAGCGACAGAACGGCAACGGCATCGGTTGGGTTGTCGGGGCGTGGAATCGTACCCGTGGCTAACGATCGCGTGACACCGGAGGCGATGGCGTACGGTCGGGGCGAGACCCCGACGAGTTTGATCCCCGCTGCGGCACACATGGCCTGTATGGCGGCGTACAGTTCTTTGCGGACCGCCACGGCCATACTGCGCCGTTCGCCATCGGGCGAACCGTTCGAAAGCGGCGCGTAATCAAGAACCAGTTCTTCGGGAGCATCGGTCAATTCCTTCATCGCCTGGAATCGAACGACGGCAGGCTCTTCGCTGGGCGCAACGGCCGGGTACCGGAGTTCCTTGAGGATCACGCGTTCGCGGGGCACGGAGACAATCGCCGGTGCCATGCCCACACCAGCAGCGCGTAAGCGGTCGCGGAGTTGTTCGCCAATGCGGCGTGCCGTCTCGGTGCTGAGTTGCGGCGGCGGCTCACCATCGGTACCGTCCCAGGCCACGGCTTGTTCGAGCTTCGTCTGACCACCGCGAGTTGTTCCGGCGATGGCGAAGATGCCCTGGGTATCCAGATCAATCGCGATGAACTTCGACACAGTGACTATCCTCGTAATCCGCTTGTGCGATTGGACCGGCGAAACAGGTTCTTACCGCTGCGGCTGGTAAGCCCGTGGGCTATCCAGATCGGTCAATTCCCGGAAGTACAGAATCCGGGGGGCACCCATGTTCGTATCAATCATGGCTTCAATTCGGACGACCGGACCACCCCGAACATAACCCACCGATTCCACCCGATAGACCATCGAGTTCGAAGTCGCGTACTGTTCGATGCCACGGAACTTCTGGCGAGTTAGCCCCGCCGAGTTAATCAGCCACGCGCCCGAGACACTCTCCACTTCGCCGGGGATCAGGCCGTCGCGGGCCGAGAGAATGGCATCTACATCTTCTTCCGTCAGGCCTGGTAAGCCGAGTAGCACCTCACGCGATGCGGTGGCCACGTTGACGCGCGGGATCAGCTCCACTTCCGTCTTGGTCGTGACCTTGTCCATCAAGCGAGCCAAGATATCGGCTCGCATAGCCGGGTCGTTCAGCGGCGAGTTATACACGGTATCGACGGCAATATCTTTGCCGTTGCTCCCGGGCTTCGAGGATGTTCCGAGTTTCACCCGAGTATCCATCAGCGTGATCACCGAGTTAATCGCGCGACCACTTGTAGTGCCGCTGGCGAGTTTGGTATCCACTGTCTCGATTAGCTGATCGATCGAGGCGAACTCGACGGGATTGGCATCCCCACCTTTGGCAGCCACTATCCCGTCGGCATTGGTTTCGACTCGCTGAGTACCGATCAGCTTGGCGGCCATGATATACGCGGCCATCTCATCGCCGACTGCCGGAATCAGGGCATCGTAGATCGCGTTGGGATCGGTGCCATTGATCCAGATGCGGAGCGTCCCTTCGGAATCGACATTCAATTCCCGGCCATGCACCGTTAGATAGTCGGACCAGCCGCGATCGAGAGTGGTACCGCCATCGTCGGCAACGCCATTGCGGTTCCGATCGGTGCCGAAGAGCAGTTGCGGCGTCACACCTTGAACCAGCAACAATTCATCGAGCGAATTCAGTGGCCCATTCTTGGCGAGATAGGGTGTCGCATTGGCCGAGTAATACGAACTCTCAGCCCCGGGTGTGGTGCCTCCCGTATCGGGATTGCCAGCGATATCGTCGGCATCGACCCAATCGACTATGGCATCGGCGATGTCTTCACTCATGTTGGGCAGTTTCATGAGGGCATTCTTGAGTGCCGCGCCGGTCTTATCGAGGGCGATCATCGAGTTGATGTTGAGCTTGGAGCCCTCATCAATAACACCATAACGCTGTTCGTAGCTTCCGGGCGCTACAGGGACGATCGAGATAATGGCAAAACGGGCTTCTTTGTTCGGGTTGTTCGGATCACTCCGAACTAGCACATCGGAAAAGGCACTGGCGTTGTTGCTCGGGTCGCCGTTCAGTATCGAGTAGAACGATTCGCGGTCGGCGAGCAGTGCCGCGGTGTAGTGAATGCCCGAGACGGCTGCGGCTCGCGCTTGCGCCATTTCAGCCGTGCGAGCCCCGGCCCGGTATTCGGAAGTCATCGAGTCGGTGAAGCGATAGGCAACCAGGGAGAGCACCACGATCACGATCAGTACGGCGATGAGGACATACCCCTCACGGTGCCGATTGCGGGAGTTGTGTGTGATCAGCATTTATCGCCCTCCCTTCGCACCACCGCCGCCCGTACCGCCTCCACCCTTCGCACCACCTCCGGCTGCTCCGCCACCTCCGGCTGCTCCGCCACCTCCGGCTGCTCCGCCTCCGCCTGTTCCGCCTCCGCCTGTTCCGCTACCACCTGTTCCACCTCCACCCGTGCCGCCCCCACCACCTGTGCCACCACCGGTTGTACCGCCTGTGGTGCCACCGGTCGTCGTGCCCGACCCGTCATCGGGCGGCAGTGTTTCACTCGGCACAACCGGGTCGATCAGTTCGGGCGTGTAAAGGCCCGGCGCGGTTCGCATGGCGATCACCTGAGTCAGTGTGCTGCGAACGGGTTGGCCGCCCCGTGGGCTAGGGCTCTCGAAGATCAAGGTAATACGAATGGCCCGCGGTGGACCCGCTGTCGAACTGCCGTCGCTACTGAGACCGGTGCCGTCCCAACTTGTGGTCCAGGCCGTGCCGTCGTAGTACTCGAACGTGAGGTCCGTGACTTCGGGCGCGATGATGTTGGATTCTTCGTTGCTGGTGTCCGGGTCGACCGAGTTCCCGACGCCATCGGCGGTGATCCAGGCTCGTTCTTCGCGGCACAAACCACCATCCGTGCCGAGCCAGTAGATCACGCGGCGCAGATCGCCCGAGCTTTGCGCGCTGGTGTCGGCGGCCTGGTTCAGCGCACCAGCCGTGCCCAGTTCCGTTGGTACGCGGCTCAGGAAGACAATCAACTGCTTGTCGGTGCCGATGATGCCACCGTGGAGGGGTAACGTCGAAGGCATCGTCTCGGGTTCAGTGGTTGTGGTCGCATTCGGATCAGCCGCAGGATCGGTTGCGGTTGTTGCTGTCATGCCACCGGTCGTGGCTCCTGCCGTTCCACCGGTAGCACCTCCGGTGGCAGCCGCTGGATCGGCCGCCGGGTCGGTGGTTGAGCCATCACCACCAGGCGTGGTACTGGCAGCGGAGCTACCGGCGCTATCGCCACCACTCCGCGGCGGCAGTGGCCCGAGGCTCGCGGATACATCGATCGAGATGCGGTTGAAGATGCCACGCGACAGATCCTCGGCATCAACCGCCTCGCGGCTGGCCTGAGTCTGGCTGATGGTCATGTTCATCGCCAGATAGAGCGCCCCGAGCAAGACCGCGCCGATCAGGCTGGCCAGCAAAAGTTCCAGTAGCGTGAAACCGCGATGGCGACGATTACGTGAGTACAACCTCATGGCATTCCTCCGCCGGAACCATCCGGCCGTGTGGCCTCCCCGGCTGTTCCCATCACCGCAGGGTCGATCATCATTTGCCCAAGTACAACCTGGAAGGTTCGCCCTTTCAGATCGCGGGACACGGTTACGGTCACCAGATACAGATTGGCTCCCTGGAACTCGGACTGCACCGTCCAGGACCAGGCGGCATCGTCGGAGAAGGTGCCCTGCTCTTCGGTGAGCGGCGTAACACCCGCTTCGAACTCAGCCATTTTAGTTGTGGCGAGGCGAGTCCCGCGTGTGTAGAGCCGGGCTTCCAACTCGCGCTCGGTGCCGAAATCGACCAGGCGACCAATGGCGACCAGTGCCATCATGAAGATGGCCATCGCCAGCATCACTTCGATCAAAGACAAACCCGCTCGCAAGTGCGAGCGGCGTGTTCGTAGCGAATGGGGAGCGGCCAAGATCATGGCGTACCTCCCTTCGGTTGGTTGAGAAGCACCCGCGTACTGCCGGTTACGCCCCGAACCTGGATCAAAATCGGCTGGAAGTTTTGCTCGCGTACGGCAACCACGACATTGCCTTCGCGGCAGGTGCCATCGGGGAGGAACGTGGCGATGGTGACCCAGCCTGCGGCATCGGTAAATGGAGGCTCAACCCCAGACTCGACAACCACTTCCGCTGTGGCCGGGTCGAGCTTATCTTCGGTTACCAGAGAATCCAACGCAGGCGGATCGTCGGCGATGCGGGAGGCGAAGTCCTCGCCATCGGGTCCAAGGCGAATGCGATTCTTCTCGATATGCACCGCGACCCGGAAGGCCTGACCACGTTCCATCGCCTTCACGCGGGCATCGGCCAAACGCGAACGAACCGTATCGGCTGCAGAGCGTTGGCGGGTGTTGCTGTAAAAACCATTCATTGTGGGTAGGATGGCCGCTCCCAGAATGATGAGCAGCACCAGAATGACGAGGATTTCGAAGAGGGTGTACCCCGTGCGGATGTTGCGGCGCATGTGGACAACCCCCTTTCGTGTTGATCGTTCAGAAATCTCGTGGAACCTGTCGGAACAATCCACCGCTCTTCGAACTTACTTGTCGGGCCATTGGATCATCGGCTTGTTACCCGGTGGCTGGCAGCGAACGATGGGGCGCTGGATGAGCTGCCCGTCGCCTTCGTTGGCATATTCCACCATCTCGACGGTGTAGCGCTGTTGCCACGGGTCCAACGTGCCTTGTTGCCCCTGTTCGAGGAACGGGACGATGGCATCGATTTGCATCGGCCATTCGCCGTTCTCGGTGTAGAACTTCTTGTAGGCCTGCTCGATTACCCGCATATCGCTCTTGGCGCGACCCACCTTGGCGTCTTCCATGTAACGGAAGATCGAGATGCTGGCGACGCCGGCCAGGATCACCAGAATGGCCACGACGACCAGAACTTCCAGCAGCGTGAAAGCGGCCCGCCGTGTGGCCGAGCGGCGAACAGATTGAACCGTTGTGAGCATCATGATCAGGTCCTCTGCTGACTTCCCGTGCCGGGCGACGGGAGTCGTGGTGGCGAACAATGTCCTGCCATAAGTATAAGCAGGTGGGGCGTTAAGCAATCATGAGAGAACGGCTATTTGTCCTTCTCTTTAGCCCTTAGTCCTTTGCCCTTCGCCCTTAGCGGAGTGTGCTGGTGAGTTGGACACTCCGACAACGGCACAGTGCCGAACCGCTCGGATTAGCCGACGGCCGACCCCATCTTAAACACGGGCAGCAGCAAGCCGGCGACAACCAGCAGCGTGATGGCGGCCATCACCAGCAGCATGATCGGTTCCAGCAACTTCACCATCAGGTCGAGGTTGCGGGCGGTGCGCTTTTCGAGGCCATCGGCGATATCCACCAACACCGTTTCCAGGTTGTTGGACTCTTCCGCGATGGTGATCATTTCGACGACATCGGAGGGGAAGTAGCCTGAGCGGCGGAGCGGGTCGGCAAGCTTCTGCCCGGCGGTCACGTTCTCTGCGGACTTCTCGATGGCCGAGATCAGCACGCGGTTACCTGTGGAATCCTTGGCGATGTTGAGCGCTTTCAAAATCGGGATGCCGTTGTGGAGCATGGTGCCGAGAATGCGGCAAAAGCGCGACAATGCCAGGTTCAGAAAGATCGGGCCGAACAGCGGTAGCCGAATCCGAATGCGATCCACCATCAACCGCCCATGCTCCGAGCGCGACCAACGGCGATAGAAGTAGAACACCGTAAACGCCAACCCGATGATGATCCACCAGTACGTTTGCAGAAAGTGGCTGAAGCTCATCAGGTACTGCGTCAGAATCGGGAGTTCGCCCTTTTCTTTGAGCTTCTCGAAGATCTTCTCGAACTTGGGCACAAAGAAGATAATCAGGATATTCAGGATCGCGAACCCGGCGAAGGCCAGGAACACGGGGTAAGCCAGCGCGCCAATCACCTTGGCTTTCAGGTCTTCCTGGTGCTCGACGAAGTTGGCGATTCGTTTGAGCACGTCTTCGAGGAAGCCACCTTCCTGACCGGCCCGCACCATACTGACGGCAAGATCGTTGAAGACATTGGGGTGGTAGGCCATGGCCTGGGCCACGCCGGTACCATCAGCGACCCGGGCTCGCACATCGCGGATAACGGCTTGCATGGTGGGGTTGGTGCTCTGGCGTTCGAGCAACTCCAGCGACCGCAGCAGCGGCACACCCGAGTGGAGCAAGTCGGCCAGTTGCGAATACATGGTGGCCAGTTGCCGACCCTTGACGCGGCGACCGAAGCCCAGCCCGCCACCGCCAGAAGCCTGATTCTTGGCGAGCCCGATCTTGAGCGGGAACAGCCCACGGCCATCGAGGATGAGCGCCGCCTCGCGCTCGCTACTGGCAGTCACGGTGCCGGACGACTTCACGCCCGTTTTGGCCATGGCATCGTAGATAAAGTCTGGCATGGTACTACTGCGAATAGCGGTACGCGGAGTGCGGGGTCCAGACCCGCGGCCAAAGACCCCTGAGGTGCAAATTCCGACACCTCAACGAGAAGGAGAGACGAAGCTCAGCACATACCAGTGCAGCGTGCCAGGAGTTTCACCCGTGGTTACGAAATGTCGCCCGCGGTTGTGCGGGTCACTTCTTCCACTGTGGTAGTTCCATTGAGCACTTTGCGCCAGCCGTCCTGCCGGAGCGTGATCATTCCACTCTTGAGTGCCTCCAGGCGAATGACGCCCGAGTTCACCCGTTGCGTGACCAGATCCTTGTTCACGTCGTTGTTCACCATCAGTTCGTGGATACCGGTTCGCCCGCGATAGCCCGATTGCCGACACGCGCGGCAGCCCACGCCCTTCCAGAGTTTGCCGTTGCTGGCTTCGCTGGCATTCATCATTTCCACGCGACCCTGTTGAATCGCCACATCCGGTGAGGCCGCAACACCTTGGCCTTTCCGCAGTGGGAAGTCGATCGGCAGGGTTTCCGGGTCCGGTACGAACTCCGCACGGCACTCCGGGCAGACGGTCCGCACCAACCGCTGCGCCATGACCCCTTCGACCGTGCTGGAGACGAGGAAGGGCTCGACGCCCATATCGATCATTCGGGTGAAGGCGCTGGGTGCGTCGTTGGTGTGCAGCGTACTGAAGACCATGTGTCCGGTGAGCGATGCTTGAATAGCCATTTCGGCCGTTTCAAGGTCACGAATTTCGCCCACCAGAATCACGTCGGGGTCGTGACGGAGAATCGAGCGGAGGGCACCGGCGAACGTGAGGCCAATCTTGGCGTGCGTCTGAATCTGGGAGATACCCGCCTGGTGATACTCGACCGGGTCTTCCACCGTGATAATCTTGGTGACTTCGTCCTTGATCTCGTTCAAGGCCGAGTACAGCGTGGTCGATTTGCCGGAACCCGTGGGACCGGTAACGAGCACAATGCCGTGCGGGCGATCGATCAGTTGCTTGAAGGTGCTGTGAATATCGGGAAGCATACCGCAACTCGTCAGGCTGAACTTCATGCGGCCCTTGTCGAGCAACCGCATTACGATTCCTTCGCCGTGCGTCATCGGGATAATCGAGACACGCACATCGATCTCGCGGCCTTGCACCTTCATCTTGATGCGGCCGTCTTGCGGCAAGCGCTTCTCGGCGATGTTCAGCCGGGCCATGATCTTGAGCCGGCTAATGATGGCGGCCTGGAAGCGGTTGATTTCCGGCGGCAGGTTCTGATTCTGGAGCAAACCATCGATGCGGTAGCGAATGCGGATGCCGTGCTCTTCGCACTCGATGTGGATATCGGACGCCCGCTCGTTAGCCGCCTCGACCAAAATCTGGTTCACCAGCTTCACAACCGAGGCTTCCTGAGCTTGCTTGGCTAACTCCGAGTCGTCGGCCTCCAGTTGATCGAGGAGCTCGATATCCTCGTCGATTCCCTTGGCTTCCTCCGCCAGGGCCGCCACGGTATCGCCACCCACCCCGAAATACTGCTTGCGGAGTCGAGCAATCTCCCAGCGAGGCGCGAGCACCGGCATGACATGGAAACCCGTCAGGGTTTGCAGTTCGTCCAGCGCGTAAGCGTCGAATGGATCGCCGGTGGCGACAATGATGGTGCCGTTGTGCCGCGAGATCGGCATCAGATTCTTCCGGTGCACCAGCTTCTGCGGCATATCCGCCAGCACTGAGATATCAATCGTGGCCTGGCTCAAATCGACCAACTCCAGGCCGAACTCCTCGGCCAAGATTGGGAGCACCATTTCTTCTTTGACGAAGCCTTTATCGATGAGAACTTGATGAGGAGGCGATTCCGGCGTGGACTTGATCGCTTCGGCGGCGCGCAGCGAATCGGTGGGGGACAAAACACCCCGGGCAGTAAGGGTATCGATTAACTGCATGGTAACCCCGTATGACCCAACGGACCCGCGGCCTGGCAGAATGTCATGAGCGTAACTGATTCTAACCGATGGGAAATGAGAATCTGCTGAAACAGGGCAAACCCTACCGGTAAACCCGAATCTCATTCGGCAGGTCTGGCGCGGTTGGCAGGGATGGCACGGCTGGCGCGAGATGCCTGTCGGCCAAGCGGCTCAGTCGGCCCGCTCGTGGCCATTCCCGCGCCGACGGATCTGTTCGATGGCCCACTCCGCTGCTTCTCGGATGACCGCTTCGTGATCCGCAATCGCTTTTTCCAGCGCCGGCACGGCTCGGTGGTCACCGATGTTGCCCAGCACGATTGCGGCATTGCGAAGCAAGCCGGCCCGGCGGTTGCGGAACAGCGACGTCCTCTTGAAGCGTTTGCGGAACGCTTCGGGGTCGAGGCCGAGTACTTCGACCGGATCGAGCCAGAGCAGATCCGGATCATGCGGAAAACTCACGGGCCCCGGCGAACGCTTGCGATTCCAGGGGCAAACGTCCTGGCAGACATCGCAGCCGTAAAGCCAGTGCCCGATCGGTTCACGCAATTCCAGGGGAATGCGCGAGCGAAGTTCGATGGTCAGATAGCTGATGCATTTGCTGGCATCGAGCACAAACGGCTCGGGGAACGCCTGGGTCGGGCACGCATCGAGACAAGCCGTGCAGGTGCCGCAATGCGGGCCGCTGGTTGGCTCATCGGGTGCCAGTTCGAGATCGGTCAGTACAGCCGCCAGGAAGAAGAAGCTCCCCCGGTGCGTGTTGATGAGCATGGTGTTCTTGCCAACCCAGCCGAGCCCGGCCCGCCGCGCGAAGTCGCGTTCGAGTAGCGGAGCCGTATCCGCGACGGCCTTGGTCCGGCACCCGGGCACCTCGGCTTCGAGCCACGCGGCCAGTTCATTGATCCGCTCCCAAACGAAGTGGTGGTAATCCGGGCCAGCCGCGTAGGCCGCCACTCGCCCACCGTCACCCTTCGTGTCACAGCCCGGAACGTACTCCAGCCCCAGCATTAACACACTACGAGCACCGGGCATGAGGTTCTCGGGATTGCGGCGGACCGCGGCCTGCGCATGCAGGTAGTTCATGGCTCCGGCGTAGCCCCGTTCGAGCCACTCTTCATACCGGGCGAATCCGTCGGCTTCTGTGGCCGGTGCGATTCCGGAAAGCGAAAAGCCGAGGTGAGTGGCCTCGGCTTTCAGGCGATTTTCAAGGGATTGGGTCGGTTCCAGTTCGGGCTTCCGCATGGCGAACACCGCCCTCCGCACAACCCACTCTAATCCACTCGGACCTTGGCTCCGAAGTTCTTTTGTTCGGCACTGATGAAGTACGTAGAGCAGGCCGCGTCGATCAGGTCGGGGCTGAAGTTCACCCGCTCCATGTTGTACTTCGCAATCGACATCATCTGATCCAGGATATCGCGCGGCTGGCACATCCGGAACGGTCGCTTGACGGGCTTGTACCACTTCGAGATCAGGTAATCGACACCCCGCTCGTCGAACTCGACGCGCTTGCCCCGACAAACCAATTCCCAGATGTGCCGGTACTGCACCTCGTCGGGGTCGCGGATCTCGATTTTGAACTTGATGCGGCGCAGGAACGCCTCGTCGGCCAGTTGGTTCGGATCGAGGTTGGTGCTGAAGATGAGCAACTGATCGAACGGCACTTCCACCTTGGTACCGGTCACGGTGTTCAGGTAGTCGTACTTCTTTTCCAGTGGCACGATCCAGCGGTTGAGCAAGTCCATGGGTCGCACTTGCTGGCGACCGAAGTCGTCGATCATGAAGATGCCACCGTTGGCCTTCATTTGCAGCGGCGCTTCGTAGAACTTGCCCACCGGGTTGAACTTGAGGTCGAGCATCGGCATCGTCAGTTCGCCACCCACCACGATCGTTGGGCGCTTGACCTTGATGAATCGCTGATCGTAAACCGTACCCCGTCGCAGGATCGTCTCGTTCGATTCCACCTGATCGTCGTCCACAACCGGTGTGTGCTGAATGGGGTCGAACACCTTGATGATTTGCCCGCTCGCCTCCACGGCATGGGGAACGTAGATGCTATCGCCCATCAGTCGCGTGATTCGCTCGGCGACGCTCGTCTTGCCGTTGCCGGGATAGCCGAAGAAGAAGATGGATTGCGCTGAGTTGATCGCCGGGCCGATCTCGTTGAGCACGGCATCGGTGATGATGAGGTCTTCGAAGGCCCGGCTGATGCTACGCCGGGTGACGCAGATCTTCTTGATGGTCTGGGCGAGAACCGATTCCACATAATCGGCGAAGGGAACAGGTGCCGGGCCTACGTAAGTCGTTTTATCGAGGGCATCGTGTAACGCCGCGGTGCCCTTGGGCGGCTTGATTTCGTAGACGAAGCCAGCATCGCCGCTGTTGCCACGCTGCGCCACGATATCGACCAGCGTCTGCTTGCGCATCGCCTGAAAGATCGGGTTAATCACGGCGAACGGGATGGCCATTTCGTTGGCCAGCTCGCCACCGGTAATCTGACCGCGGGTGTAGATGGTGCGCAGAATCAGATCGAAGAGTGCCGACAGATCGAGCCCCAGATCTTCCCAGCGCGACGGAACCCGCGGGAGATAGCCATTGCCAGCACCGGGCAACGCTTCATCGTCGGTGGGAGGCGGATCGCCCAGAAGCGTGACTTCATCAGTCAGCGTTCCCGTGCGTTCGGCATCGGCGAGCAATGCTTCGAAGTGGAGCTTATGAAGCCGGAGGTGCGCAATCGCTTCCGTGTCGCCATTGGCCTCGGCCTGAGCCAGCCCATCGAGGACAGCCGGAGCAATCACGTACTTCACACCATCGATGTATAAATGGTGTAAGTACTCACCCGGCCGCACGTAACAGTCCGGGGTGTGGCCGGGCGTCTGCAGCATCTGCTGATAGAACTCTTGAGCAATAATGAACCGCATTCGACAGGGCTCCGGCCAGGGCTCAACCGTTCACGCGGAAGCATAGAACACGGTTGACCAGCCGGCGCTGCCGACAAGGAGCACCGCATGTTTCCGGTCGGATGCGATGGGAATGAAGGTGCGATTCCCTCACAATGCGATCTACCAACCGCAGCCCCGCAAGCCGTGAGCAGCTGGGAAATCTCGGCGGTGCGCCGTTGACGGCGGCGGCAAATCGGGTTATGTGTATTGAGTTAAGGGCCTTGCCCAACAAACCGGTTGTGACGGTGGATCGTCGCCTGGTGTTGGGAGCTGGTTAATCGGGCCGGTTACGTTACCCGATCCTGTGTGCAGAAGGAGATACGGCAATCCCACCGTTCGATCGCAACTCCCCGCCCCGCGGACCGGCCGGTCCCCGGATGAACGAACAGATCCGCATCAGTCCTATTCGCTTGATCGGGGCCGAGGGTGAAGCCCACGGCATTGTTCCCACGTCGCAAGCTTTGGAGATGGCCCGCGAAGCAGGGCTCGATCTGGTCGAGGTCTCTTCCTCGGAACGGCCACCGGTCTGCAAGATCATGGACTACGGCAAGTTCAAATACGCCCAGTCCAAGAAGAGTCACCAAAAGACTCACCAACAGAAACTCAAAGAGATTCGGGTCCG
>JBGTAO010000588.1:0-2923 GCA_041749835.1 Gemmata sp.
GACCGCCCGGTGGCTCCAAAGGCGGACCGCCCGGTGGCTCCAAAGGCGGTGGTGGGACGAAGGGTGGCCCTCCCGGTGGCGGTGCAGGCGCTGGCTTAAAAGGATCTTGATTGTTCACGACACCGTCGCAGTGATTCCGGGCACAAGCTCGTAACTTGCGGCGGTTGCTTTGTGCCAGGAATTTCGGGCACGGAACCCGCCTTCACCTATCACGCCGCGGTCACCCATGCCACCCATCGTTCGCATCGTCGATTTGTACAAGAACTATTACATGGGAACGCAGACGGTTAATGTCCTCAAAGGGCTAAACCTCACGTTCGAGGAAGGCGATTTTGTTGCGCTCATGGGGCCATCGGGCTCGGGCAAGTCGACATTACTCAACGTGCTCGGTTGCCTCGATCGCCCCACGAGCGGTGCCTACTATCTGGGCGAAGCGAATGTGGCCCAGATGAACGACGATCAGCTTTCCGAAATCCGCAGCACCTATCTGGGGTTCATCTTCCAGTCCTACAACCTGCTGCCACAGTACACCGTCGTCGAGAACATCGAGTTGCCACTGCTCTACCAGGGGATCAAGCTCGATGAGACGACCACAGCCCGCTGCCTCTCACTGGCCGAGATGGTGGGGCTGAAAGATCGCCTCGATCACCGACCGCTGCAGCTCTCGGGTGGGCAGCAACAACGCGTTGCGATTGCCCGCAGCCTCGTGAACGACCCTCACTTAATCCTCGGCGACGAGCCAACGGGTAACCTGGATTCCAAGACTAGCGTCGAGATCATGCAGATGCTCCGGGAACTCAACCGCTCGGGGAAAACCATCATCATGGTGACGCACGAAAACGATATCGCGGAGTGGGCCCGCCGCGTGGTGCGTCTGCGCGACGGTCGCGTGGAATCGGACACTCGCAACGATAACCGCACAATCGTGGCCTAGAACC
This sequence comes from Gemmata sp., assembly GCA_041749835.1. Taxonomy (GTDB): domain Bacteria; phylum Planctomycetota; class Planctomycetia; order Gemmatales; family Gemmataceae; genus Gemmata. The sequence goes on from JBGTAO010000588.1 coordinate 939, forward strand.
GGCACTCGTGTCCCGGCTCGGCAACTCGTACCAACTTCCCCACGCGATCCCCGAATTGCCATGAGCTCAATCTTCACACTCTCAGCAACCAACCCACTGCTTCTCGGGATCGTTGCCCTCGCTGCGTGCGGCCTCGTTGCGTGGATGCTCGGCCTGGGCCGCGCGGTCGGAGGCGGATCGGCCGCGAAACTCCGCCGCAGCGTGGAACTGGCGGTGAAAAGCCTCTGGCTCCACAAGCTGCGATCGGTTCTCTCGGTGCTGGGCATCATCATCGGCACCAGCGCCGTGATCGCACTTATGGCTTTCGGCGAAGGGTCGATGCAAGACGCGCTCGACGATATCAAGCGCCAGGGTGCGACCAACATTATCGTTCGCAGCGTCAAGCCGCCCGACGACTCCGCGACAGCCCAGAAATCCTGGGTCACGGCCTTCGGCTTAACTCGCAAAGACCTCGATCGCTTCACCACCATCGGCGATTCGATTGTGCGCATGGTCCCGTTGCGCGTGTTCCCGAGCGAAGCACGATACCGCGAGCGCCTGGTGAATGCCCGTGTGATTGGCACCACCCCCGACTATGCCGAGGTCAACAAGTTCGAGATGGCTGGTGGCCGCTTCCTCACCGAAGCTGATGATCAGGACCGCATGAACTACTGTGTGCTCGGCTCGGAAGCCGCGGACAAGCTCTTCCCGTTTGAAGATCCGGTGGGCAAGGCGATCCTGATTCGCTCGTTCCACTTCACGGTGATTGGCGTGATCAAGGAACGGATGCCAACAGGTGGTTCGGGTGGCAGCCAGGCCGCTGAGGAATTCAACCTCGATATCTATCTACCGCTGAGCACCACGGTGGCCCGGTTCGGCGAGGTCATTTCGATTCGCTCGTCCGGTGCCCGTATGAACGAGAAGGTCCAGTTCAATCAGGTCACCGTGACCGTGACCGATATCGACAAAGTTCGCCCCGTCGGCGACGCGATCAAAACACTCCTGGAAACCGAACACGGCGGCAAGAAAGACTGGGTGGTTACGGTGCCGCTCGATCGGCTGGAAGAAGCTGAGCGGGCCAAGAACCGCTTCACCAACCTGCTCGTGCTGATTGCATCCATCTCGCTGATTGTGGGCGGCATCGGCATCATGAACATCATGTTGGCAACCGTGACCGAGCGCACACGCGAGATCGGTATTCGCCGGGCTCTGGGGGCGAAACAACGCGACATCACCATGCAGTTCTTGGTTGAGGCCGTGGTGCAAACCACGGTGGGCGGACTGTGCGGTGTGATGCTGGGCCTGGGCATGGTTTACACCGTTCCCATGATCTGGGAGTGGATCTCTGGTGCCCCGCTACCCGCGAAGATCCACGTTCCGGCGATCTTCCTGGCGCTGGGTGTTTCCATTGGCGTGGGTGTTTTGTTCGGCTGGTACCCCGCTCGGCGGGCGGCCCGGCTCGACCCCATCGAAGCCCTCCGCCACGATTGAAACTCGCCGAGACCGGACAACCCGCGCAAGTTTCGCAACCCACGCAGTTCTACACCGGGGTGGGGATGTTCCTCACCCCGGTTCCGCTGGCGAGGCGCTCGGCGCAGGGGTCACCCGGCCGGGCGTCTCCGCTTTCCATCAGGCAATCCGCTGCTCGCGCCTTGCGAATTGCGATACAATTCCCAGGACAACATCGTTTCGACATCCTCACCCACTGAGGGTTTTTGCGTATGGCGACTGCCACCACAACCGGCCGTGTACCCGTAACCGTTCTCACGGGGTTCCTGGGTTCGGGTAAAACCACGTTGCTCAATCACATTCTCACTGCCAATCACGGCAAGCGGATCGCCGTCATCGAGAATGAGTTCGGCGAGATCGGTGTCGATCAGGATCTGGTCATCAATTCCGAAGAAGAGATCTTCGAGATGAACAATGGGTGCATCTGTTGCACCGTCCGCGGCGATCTGATCCGTATTCTCGGCAACCTGATGAAACGCCGCGACAAATTCGATTAC
>JBGTAO010000589.1:0-13545 GCA_041749835.1 Gemmata sp.
TCAAGTTTGGATGTCTCGATCAGGCGGACTTCTCGAAGGTAAGGTAACCCGGTGCGGTCCCGCCAGCGCCCGTAATCGGGATTGTCGATGAAGACCATTTCCCGCGGTTTGTCGCCATTCGGCTTGATGACCTGATAAAGCCGAAATGGACCCATTCCGATGGGCTTCTCGGCAAACTGCGCATCATCCAGGTTTTTGCCGTTTTCTTGCAGCCAACGGCTGGGCAACAACTTGAATCGGAGGATCGCTCGTGGGTCGGGGTGTCCAATTCCCAGGAGCACGCGAACGGTTGCACCGTCTTTAGGTGCGGGCGGTTCGGCTGCAAGCCAGGCAAGTGGGAATGACTGCCAAGTGTCTGAACGGCCTTGAAGCATTTTCACGGTGCCCACTACGTCGTGGCTCTCGAAGCCAGGTCGCCCACCCGGACCCGCCTCTAGTGTCCGAAGTTGAAAGTCTCGACCAGTCGCTTCAGCCAATGGCATGCTCAAAGCGGCACCTGGCCGATATCGAACAGCGCCCGAAGCATCAGGGACTTCTTCTATCAGCCCTTCAAAAAGCAACTCCACAACCTGCTTCTCGCTATCGAGACGTGCGGTACTTGGTGACAACTTACTCGGGAATTGTTTGACGCCGACAGTCAGGATGGGATAGCCGAAACGGAATTCGCGCTGCATCTCTCGCACTCCCTCGACACTGGGATCGAGTGCAGCCGCACGGGCGAGTTCATCGCGGGCCGATTGCTGGTCACCGATTTCTTTTTTCTCGCGGGCTCGTGTGAAGGCCTTGAGTGCCAACTCGCGTAATTGCAGTCGTGCTTGGTGGGCAGCATCACCCCCGGCCCCAGGATAGCGTGATTCAAACTCGTCGAGTAGCGACTTGGCGCGCAAATGATCGGCATGTGCGAGGGATTTCAGCAACCGTTGTGCTTCGCCAACACGCGCGGTCGCTACCTCCTGGGCAACTGCCAAATCTTTTGGATAGGCATTCATTAATCGGCTACTGATTTCTCGGACGCGAACGCTGTCATTGGCCGTCATGGCCAACCGTAAAAGCTCAAGCCTCAGCGAGCGGAGTCGGTCCGCCAGTGGCGTTCGAACATCATCCCAACCTTTGCCACGTCGGATATTGCGTTCGCGCACATAATCGTGAAAGCGCAACCCGGCAGCCAACAACTTCTCGGCTGACAACTGCAACTCGATCGCGCTGACACCATCAAGCTTTTGCCGTATCAGCGATTCCGCTTCCGCCAGGACGAGTGCTTCAAAGTAATCGAGGCTGCGAATATCAGCCGTGCGGGCGGCACGAGCATCGCGAGCCTTACCCAAACTGTCGAGCGGGACAACCGAAACCGCTTCCAGTTTGGCCGGCCATTCCGTCTTGCGAATGGGGATTGGTTTGACGCGCGTCGTGCCGCTCGTTTCCACCAACCGATCAAACGGCGTGATATACTTAGTGATCGCTGTTTTCACGGTGGAGTTTGTAGCCGCATCAGCTGCACGCGCCAGTTCGTCGAGTCGCACATCAGGCGAGTTCCCGACCGTACCGCTCCCTCCGGTCGCAGGGCTTATTGGCCCGACATCCACACCAATCTTTTTCTTCACGGTGCCGGACGGATCTTCATCTTCCACCACGACTTTCTTGATGGGCTTGGGGCTCGGATCCTCGACTTCGCTGGGTGGTTGGGCAGCAATCGTTATGAAGGTGACTGAGAAAAAGATGATGCAAACCGCCACACGGGATGCAAACCAATTGCGGGTGAGCGGGGAATTACGCATGAAGTTCATCCGCCTTGGGAACTGGCGTCGCGAGACTTTGATACACCATCTTAGCACGATAGGCGACCGACAACACTCGCACTCAAAAGAGGCGCAAGTCTGGCGTCAATCTGGCTTCACTTGAAGCAGAACCTGCTGCGGCTCCCGTTCACCCAAACTCAATCATCTGATACGCTACAACAGATTTGCTTCCGTTCTTGGAGGGCACGAATCCTACCGAATCGAAAGGACACGACATGAAACGGCACGTCCTGGTAATGAGTACTTTCTTCTTGTCCTGTGCCTGCGTTCAGGCGATCGAGGTGGTGTTCCTCAGGCTTGATCCGGCCAAGCAAGAACTCACGGTCAAGCAGGCGGATGGAAACAAAACCTACAAGATCGCCAAGAACGTCAAGGTTTTGGTGATCGACAGTAACGGCGATATCCTCAAAGGTGAACTGAAGCTGCTGGGAAAGGCACGAGAGGGCAAAACCAAAATCGAGATCAGTACGGACAAGGAATCGGTGACCGAGATTCGCTTGAATGTGGCTCGCAAAGGGAAAGGCTGATCATTCCCCCTGCTGGTCCCGCACACCACGGCCAAGATGCGTTGCGTTGCCTTGCAGGATCTCTAACCGGGATTTCGACTCACTTGATTCAATGAGTAGCCGAAGTACAATAACTCAAACAGTTTCGGCATTGGGGATGGCCATGACCCGCAACAACGAAAAGAAGAAACCGAAATCGCAGATCGTGGCCTTCAAGGTCGAACCCGAACTGGCAGATTTCCTCGACAAACTTCCCAACAAGAGCGAATTCATCCGTAAGGCCATCTTGGCCCAGTTCAGTATGACCTGCCCGCTCTGTACGGGTACCGGAGTTGTTCCTCGCGGCATTCATGACCATTTCAAGCCGATTGTCACATCCGAGAACAAACGCAACTGCGAGAAGTGCAAGACGCCGGTCCCATTCCCGATCTCAATGGCGGCGACAGCACAAGCAGATCAACCCCGGATCGAGCAGTTCCTGCACGGCGGGCCTCTTTACTGTGCAAAGTGCTATCCGAATGTGCCCCCCTGCGATGGCTGTGGGTGGCATGTGATGATCGAGAAGTTTGCGGAGCATTTCCGCACGGTTCACCACGCCCACTAATTTATCCGTCCGTTATACCTTGCCTGTAAATACACGGCAGTCACCGGCGACCCACGGGCCAGTTCGCCCACGATTCACTGGTGACTGTGTCCCGCCTGGAACAATCGGCAGAGTTAGAACTGATCCAGCCAGAAGTGGTTCCCGCGATAATACTTCATGGGTGTCCAAAGCTCATACCGCCAGCCGGGTTCCTTGAACGCTGGGTACGCTTGGTACGCGGGTGGACGCACGTAGGGGTGGCCCTTCGGTTCCGGCCATTGGGGGCTGTTCTGCGGCCAGTAACTGTGTGGATAGTAGTAGTAGGGGTAGTAATAGAATCGAGGCAGTGTTGGCTCATCGGCAGCCCGGCTGATCGAGCCATTGCCCATCCAAATCACCACCGCCAATGCAGTGACACCGACCCGTAGCAACACGTTCTTCCGCATCGGATCAAACTCCTTCCGACAGCCGGCCGGGTCGGCCGGACTTCCTGTCGATTACAGTTTGCCTCATGAAACATGAAGTGTTGCGAACCGATCGGCCGCGAGTACCCGGAAAAGCTAGAATAGCAGCCAACTTGTGCGGGCTCTGGCGGAGAAGATCGACAGTTGGCCTGGCGCGACCGGACACGAGGCGGAACCTCGTGATTGCTCAATTCGGCTCAAGTGCTCACCATGGCGAGCGACACCTACGATAACCCGCTCACTGGCCGTTACGCATCACAGGAAATGAGCGAACGTTGGGGCCCACTCCGGAAGTTCCGAACTTGGCGTACGCTTTGGTTGTGGCTAGCCGAAGCCGAGGCCGAGCTTGGCCTACTTGCCGATGATGGCCAAACACCGAGAATCCGCCCGGAACAACTCACAGAGCTGGCTTCGCACCTGGATGATATCGATCTGAAGCGCGCCGCTCATCATGAGCGGATCAAACGGCACGATGTGATGGCACACGTCGAAACTCTTGCTGAAGTTGCTCCCAAGGCCCGCGATATCATCCACCTGGGAGCAACTTCGTGTTATGTGACTGACAACGCGGATCTGATCTTGATGCGCGAAAGCTTGGATCAGGTTTGCCGCACTCTTGTCGCTGTCATCGATGCACTGACCCGCTTTGCAGAACAGTGGAAGGCCGAACCGACCTTGGGGTTTACCCACTTCCAGCCCGCTCAACTGACCAGTGTCGGCAAACGAGCCTGCCTCTGGATTTACGATCTTACGGTTGACCTGAAAGAGCTCGAACGTCGACGGGATGAACTCCCCTTTCGGGGGGCCAAGGGCACGACCGGAACACAGGCCAGCTTCCTCTCACTGTTCGGTGGTAATCACGAGAAAGTGAAGGAACTCGACCGACTCGTTGCCCAAAAAGCCGGGTTTGCAACCGCGTTCCCGGTGACGGGACAAACTTACTCGCGCAAGTTCGATACCCAAATACTCGACACTCTTTCCGGGCTGGCTCAAACAGCTCACAAGTGGGGAACCGACCTCCGGCTACTCGCGAATCGGCAGGAGATTGATGAACCATTCGAGGCGGAACAGGTCGGGTCGTCGGCCATGGCGTACAAGCGAAATCCGATGCGGGCCGAACGTATGTGCTCACTCGCACGGTTTGTCATGGGCCTCCCGAGTATGGCGGCCAACACTGCTGCGACCCAGTGGTTTGAACGGACACTCGACGATAGCGCATGCCGGAGGCTCTACTTGCCCCAGGCCTTCCTGGCAACCGATGCCATCCTTCGGATCGCGTTGAACCTGGCGAACGGCCTGGTGGTGAATCCGGATGTAGTTGCCCGCAACGTACGGGAATACTTGCCCTACATGATTACGGAGAACCTGATGATGGCGGCAGTGCAAGCGGGTGGTGATCGTCAATCTGTTCACGAGATTGTGCGGCAACATAGCCATACCGTGACAGCTCAGGTCAAGGCCGGCCAAGGGTCCACCCAGGATTTACTCCGACTGCTCCAGTCCGAGGCGGTGTTCCAGGATATGGGTTTTGACAGTATTGTTACGCAGACGCCACGGGAGTTTATGGGGCGTGCGCCCGAGCAAGTTAGCGAATTCATTCGAGAAGTGGTCGAACCTCTCCGCATCCGTTACCCGGATTCACTCGGTCAGCAGTCCGAGCTTCGAGTCTAAACGAGGCCGCGACAGGTCACTTTCGCGTCCCCGTCGCGGTGCGTTCAAGCGATCAACTTTTCGGGTTGATCACTTCTTGCTATCGGTCTTGGGCGGGGCTGCGGCCGCCGTACGAACCCGCTTGACCAGCCGGGACTTCAAGCGCGCGGCCTTGTTCGGGTGAATGTACCCCTTGTCGGCAGCTCGATCGAGCGAAGCCTGTGTGACCTGGACTTCCGTTACGATCTTGGCAGTCTCACCCGTCTTGATGGTAGCATCGCAGGTCTTGCGCTGCAGTTTGAGCTTCTTGGCGGCGGCACGGTTGCGTCGCCGTTGTTTCTCGGATTTGCGAAGGCGTTTCCAGGCACTGGCTGTGTGAGGCATTGTCAGGTTCCGAAAGCAAGTAATGGTAATTGAATCATGCGAGTCCACCACGCAGGGGGAACTCGGTGGTCATTATCCCAGGGTCACCGCTCCAACCTTGTAGCGGGTAGCTTTCACAGGCTCCAGGCCCGCTTTCTTGAGGGCAGCACCGACGGTTGTGTTCGGGTACTTCATGGCATTGGCCATGGGCTGCTCGGTCAGCACCATCTCGGCCAACTTGGTTCGCAACTTCCCCTCGGCGATCTTTTCGAGAATATTGGCGGGCTTCCCGGTGTTCTTGGAATCGGCTTGAATATCAGCCATTACCAGGCTCTTCTCCTTCTCAACCACATCGGCCGGAACATCGGCAACAGTGGTGTAAGGAGGATTTAACGCCGCCACGTGGGCAGCCACATCCCGAATCACTTCGTCGTTTGGTGTGCCCTGGCATTCGATGAGTACGCCCACCGTGCCATCGTGGTGCACATAGCCCCCATAGACTCCACCACTGGAGCGCTTGAACTTGTGCAGGATCATCTTTTCCCGAATCACGCCGACCGTGTCATTGATTCGATCGTTCACAGTTGCGCTGCCCTGAAAGGTCTCGGCTAACATGCCGGGCACATCTGTCGCCTTATTGGTCGCCACGTGCTTGGCGAGTTCGTTGGTTAGCGCGATGTATTGATCGCTCTTGGCCGACGGTGCGGTCTCGCAACGCATTTCGACAATTCCCGCAATCTTGGCGGCGTTATCGTAGTAGATGCCGACTCGCCCTTCAGCCGTTTCGTTCCCTTCCCGCTTGGCGGTCATCTTGGCAAACTTGCTCCGAAGTACCTCAATGGCCTTTTCCATATCGCCATTGGCTTCCACGAGGGCGTTCTTGCAATCGCCCATGGGTAAATCCGTGCGCTCGCGGAGTTGCTTCACGGCTTGGGGTGTGATCGGCGTACTCATGTTGTCTCCCGGTTCACGTTCTCGATTCACAAGTCCTAAATTATGAATCGTCGCCCCGCTCGTCAGTGCGGGTGCGACGACCAGAGTTCACAACTCGGAACCATCAACGTGCGATTGGTGAACTCCAACTAGTTGACAGCCGGGGCCGAGGCGGGGTTCGGCTCAGCCGGTTGAGCAGCAGCAGCTTGAGCAGCGGCCGGCCGTGGTGTGCTCGGCTGGCGTGGCTTGATCAAAGCCTGCTGCTCGGGTGGCAATGCCGCCCGCCCTTCGAGGCAAGCATCGGCCAACTTTGCAATCACCACTTCAATGGACCGAATGCTGTCGTCGTTACCAGGAATCGGAAGATCGACCGGATCGGGATCGCTGTCGGTGTCGATCAAGGCAATCGTGGTCACACCCATTCGCTTGGCTTCTTTGACGGCAATGTGCTCTTTGTTCGGGCCGACAATCACCAAGGCGTCCGGGAGTTTGACCATGTCGCGGATACCCATCAGGTTCCGGCGAATCTTGAGCAACTCACGGCTGAGGCTCGAAATCATCTTCTTGGAGTGCGTGCGGATATCCGAATTGTCCGGGGCCAGTGCCGGATCGAGCTTGCCCGCGTCGGTCATGAGGCTAGCAATGTAGGTATTCAGATCTTCGCGTGCGGGGTTGGTTCCGGCCGGCAGCCACATCGCTTCAAGTTCTTGCAGCCGCTTGAGTCGGTTCCGAATTGTTCGATAATTGGTGAGTGTACCACCCAGCCAGCGCTCGCTGACGAACGGCATCCCGGCTCGCCCAGCTTCGCGTTCCACGATCTCTTTGGCCTGGCGCTTGGTGCCAACGAACATGACCAGTCCACCCCGTGAGACGACCTGTGAGAGGTACTTGTACGCACGGAGGAGGCCACGAACCGTTTCACGCAAGTCGATGATATGGATCAGGTTACGCTTGCCGTAAATATACGGCCGCATCTTGGGGTTCCACCGGCTGGCTCGGTGCCCGTAATGGACGCCCGCTTCGAGGAGATCTTTTACATCTACAAGAGCCACACGGCCTCCTTCGAGGACTCGGCACCGATCACGCTTTGTTGTTGCATGATGAGGCCAACCCTCCGGTTACGAATAGCGAAACGCCCCCAACCCGGTTTCTGGGGCGGAAGACAGGTAGTATAACTTTTGGCCTCAGAACGGCCAACCCACCTAATGAGTTTCTTTTCAATGATGGCTGCTTTGCCAGACGCACCGCTTCTGATTCCCGTCATCGATGTGATGGCGGGTATGGTTGTCCATGCCCGAGGGGGAAACCGGGAGCAGTACCAACCGCTGCGAAGCAAACTGACCAATTCGGTCAGCCCTCGTACCGTTGCCTCAGTTTTGATGCATGCAGCACAGGCAACAGAATGCTATGTCGCAGATCTCGACGGCATCATGGGTCGGGTGCCGGTGTCAGCCGCGGTTCTGGCCATGCTTGCAGAAGGAATCGGCCCGGTCTGGCTCGATGTTGGCCTGAGTGCGCGGAAACCCATCTCAGTATTGCCGACTGGCCTGAGTATTCGACCTGTGATCGGTTTCGAAACTTGCGATTCGCTTGAGGTGCTCCGAACGTCGCTCAATGCTTGGACAGAGTCCCCATTGGCCTTCTCACTCGATCTTCGGAATGGTCAGTTGGTCGGAAATGTCAACGGTTGGCGTGTGGCTGGTAAGCAAGATGCCGTGGGTGTTGCGACTCAGGTGATCGAAGCCGGGGTGAGAACCTTGATCGTTCTCGATTTGGCACGAGTGGGGGAGACAAGTGGTTGCGGCTCGGAAGAGCTGATTGCGACCCTTCACTGCAAGTTTCCTGAGGTCGCACTGATCGCAGGCGGTGGTATTCGCAATTGGGCTGATGTCGTGTGCCTGGGTCACGCGGGCGCGAGCGCAGTTCTGGTGGCAACTGCACTTCACACGAATGCTATCCGGCTACCGCAGCCAGTTTCTTGAGCGGTTCATCGGTCAGGCGATAGACGGACCACTCGTTCATCGGTCGCGCTCCGAGCGATTCGTAGAACCCGATGGACGGTGTATTCCAGTTCAAAACCGACCATTCCACACGGCAGCAATCCCGCTCCAATGCCAGCTTGGCCAGGGCCGCCAGTAGTGCTCGACCATGGCCCAGACCACGAGCAGCAGGTACCACGAATAAGTCTTCCAGGTAGATACCGGGCTTGCCACGGAACGTGGAATAATTGTGGAAGAAGAGAGCGAAACCTTGCACGACACCTTCGTGCTCGGCGAGTAAGACCTCAGCGAATGGACGCGACCCAAATAAATGGTTATGGAGATCGGGCTCCTGGAGCACCACATGATCCAGGAGTCGTTCGTATTCCGCAAGCTCACGGATCAATCGGGCAATGGTCGGAACATCTGCTGGCGTTGCGGGCCGAATCATGACAACTCACTTTTTGGCAGGTGCGGATTTCTCAAAGATGATCATGTAATTCTCCTTGAGCAGCTCTTTCTCATCATGGACTTTCTTGAAGCCCATCTCCTCGATCTCCTGAATCACCACCTCCTTGCCCGCTCGTACATGGCCCAAAATCCAGTCTGAGCTTTTACCCTCGATGCGGTGGAAATCGATCACCACGAGCCGGCCACCCGTGCGGAGTGCATCGTGTATGCTCTTCATTGTTCGCTGAGGGTATTCAAAGTGGTGATACGTATCACTGATGAAGGCCAAATCGACCGAGTTGGCTGGCAACTCGGTGGAGGTTTCGCTGCACTTGATCGTTTCGACGTTCGCAATCTTGGCGTCCTTGCAACTCTTCGAAACGTGGTCCAGAAACTTCTGTGAGATATCAACCGCGAGCACTTTCCCTTTGGGTTCGACCGCCGGCGCGAGCAAGCGAGTGAAGAGCCCCGTGCCGGCACCGACATCAGCGACCACCATGCCCGGCTTCAGCTTGCACGCGGTGACGATCTTAGCGCGGAACAAGTAAACTTCGCGGCTTTCGCCCTCAAAGGTCTTGGCGTACTTTTCGACATCGGGGTTCTTGAAGCTATCGTTGATTCCGGGCTTGACGCTCTTTTCTTGCGCCCAGATGACTGTAACTGTCGACAGAAAAAACAACGCCAGCACCAGGGGAACATGCATCAATCGTGACATCAAGTCGATCCTCATGTGGTCAGTTATTATTGATTGACGAGGAACTGCAGTAGGTCTGCGGCCTCTTGGGCTGTGAGCCCGCTCATCTGGCCTTCGGGCATCAGAGAGATCCGTGCCGGCGTAACAGATGCAATATCCGCGATCGGAAATCGGTGTTCCTGATTCTCGGCATCGCGCAGGACCAGTACTTTCTCGTCACGTTTCACCAACAACCCAGTCCGCGATTGTTCATCAGTCGTTTGGATCAGGTAAGCCGCGTATTCCGGCTCGATCCGTAGTGATGGCTGCAAGAGACTTTCCAGCAGTTCCTCGCGTGATCGCAGTTTCCCGATTGTGGTCAAGTCGGGGCCAAGTGCCACCCCGTTGTTACCCACTTTATGGCAACTCGCACATTTCATGTCCTTATTGCTAAAGAGGGCTTCGCCGTTGCGAGGATTGCCGGTCAATCTGAGGATCGTCGCCGGGCGAGGGTTGGTGCCAAGTTTGCGCCGCTGAGGATCAATCGGCAAATGACCTTCAAGGAGATCGCGATTCAATCCTGGTGGTAAGCCTTCAATGACCGTACGCAGTTTGCTTTCCTGTTCCAAGTCCGGAACTGACGCTAACGGAGTCTTACCGGGTATCCGGGCATCGTTCCAGCGTTGAGCGAGTGCCGGCATCTTTCGTGCGAACTGATAGGCTTCAACGGGATCGGCAAACGCTCCTGGCCGTTGCCAGTTTTCCCAGTCCGGTTTCGGTCGCCAACGTTCTTTGTCGTGTGACCCCAGTTCCTGAATCCAGGTGCGAACGACTTCAGTGCCATGATAGTCCGGTTGCTCGCTTCCCATGCGGGGCATGTGGCCTGGGCCAAACTTTGCCATTCTCCAGAACAACACACTACGTTCGGGCGCACCCGGGGCGATCAATCGTGGGTTCGGGACGCCCAGATCGCCTTGTTTGGGGGTAACGTCCAATACGCCGGTTTCCTTGAGCGGTTTTCGCGCATCGAGTTCCAGCACGATGGCCCCACCTCCGCCACCAAACCGGTGGCAGTGGGCACAGTTCGCATGCAGGTAACCACGTGCGCGCTGCTCGGCGGTTGCGTGGCTGAATCGATGGTGGGCGTAGACCGGTGGTTCGGTTCCCAGGCTTTTCTGGTCAAATGCCGGAAGCGGATGGCCGTCCCGATCCACTCGCCGGATGACGCCCGATCGCGTGAGATTTTGGAGTGCGTTTCCGATGATGTGAACGACATCATTCCCCGAGCGGCCTTGGTCATGAAGTTGGCCCGCTTCGAATGCGAGTGCGGTTCCCGCCCAGGGGTTGTGACAGGTCAGGCACTGCGTGCGACTCGGGAATGACCAATCGCGGGTAATCCAAGAGTCGGGCTTGCCGGGTGCAGGGATTCGTATGGAGCGTTCCGCGCCGTCCGCCGGAACGAGATCGGCATCGGATTGATCGTCACGCCAGGCAAACGTGTACGGTCTCCAGTCGATGCCGTCGAAGTGGAGGATCTGCGTTTCGACTCGCGTGGGTGAGCGAGTTGTCGAACCCACAACGAGTGTTTTGACCAACACCGTGTTGTCCGGGAATGTCATCCGGAACTTCATCCAGTCGGCCTGTCCCGGGATCGGCTTCCCCTCTCCAGTCGGGTACAGGTCAATCGGTGTCGTGCCCGGAAGGGCGATGGCATACTCGGCCACCGCCCCATCGTGGAACATCCGGGAGTTCGGTTCAAATGGGAAAACGCCCACAGCGAGTTCGAGCTTCTGGAGATTTGCATAGAGCCCGGTTTCGCTCAGCTTGGTGGGGAAATCGATGTTCTTGTTGGCGGCATCGTTCCGCTCTAACATGTGAACCGTTCCGGCATCGTAATCGAGGAGATACAACTCGCCGTGGTTATCTTCACCAAAGGCGACAATCCGCAAACTGGGTTGCGTAATCTCGGGCATCTCCTTGAGCCGGGTCCCCTCCACACGTGCGGCCCAGAGCCGTCGGGTTTGCCAGTCACCGAAGAGATAGGCCCCGACGAGTTCGGGGAACTTCTTGCCACGGTAGACATAGCCACCGGTCACGCTGGCCGCAATCGTATGGGGTAATTCAATCAGCGGAGCTTGAATCGGAGTTGGGCCGATCTTCTGCGTGGTCTTGATGGTCTGTCGGCCTTCCCGAATGCTCCATCCGTAGTTACCGCCCTTCTCGACTTTGTGAACCATCTCCCAGAGTTCCCAGCCGACATCCCCGAGCCAGAGATCACCGGTCTTGCGATCAAAGCTCATGCGCCACGGGTTCCGAAAGCCATAGGCCCAGATTTCGGGACGAACCTCTTTGTTTTCCACAAAAGGATTATCGCGCGGCACGGAATAGTTCCGGCCATCAGCTTTTTGATCCACATCGATTCGGAGGACGGAAGAAAGCAGATCCGAGCAATCTTGCCCTGTGCTCAGTGGATCGGGTGGGCTGGGATTCGCGGCATCACCTGTTGTGATGTAAAGCATTCCATCAGGGCCGAAGTGGAGATCACCACCGTTATGGCCACCGCCGGGAAACGTCAGCACGATCTCTTCGGTAGTGGGGTCAATTCGTGGAGGATCGGTTTTCAAGACGGTGAACCGCGACACGCGAGAGCCATCGGGGAACGGGCTAATTGATCCTTCCTTGGGGCTCAGCGTATAGCAAAGATAGCAGTACCGGTTTGTTTCAAACTTGGGGTGAAACACGAGACCATACAACTCTCCGACGCCCTTGGCACCTGGGAGCTTGTCGAGGGTTTTCAGTTCCTTCCGGAGGTCGAAGAAGAGTGCTTTCTTCGCGTCAGGTGCTGGGAACACGGAGTAGATTACTCCTTCCTGCTCACCGCAAAAGAGCCGCTCGGTTCCGGGACAACGCGCGAGCACCAAGGGGTGATGGAACTTCACTTCGGGGAAAACTCGCGTAGTCTTGAATTTCGGAGGTGGTTCGGGCGAACCTATTATGCGTGAAGTTGTCCAGGAAGCGCGTTGCTTGTTAGCAGCTTGCAGGCCTTGAGTACCACCTGCCCCGATCGTTCTACCACTTAGCTGAAAACAGAGCGTCATCACCGCGACGACAACAACGAAGGCTAGCCCCTTCCCGCAATAACCGAGCATGGTGCAGATCCCTGGAGGTAAGAGCCAAGTTGTTACTGAGTATAACACAGACCACCGGCACGCCTCCGGTTCATTTCAGGGTGCTCACATCGGGAGCAGTGTATGATCCCTATCACGGTCGTCGATGCATTCACTTCGCAACCCTTCTCGGGGAACCCCGCAGCGGTTTGCATGCTCGAACGGTGGCCAAATGGGGAGTGGCTACAACTTGTAGCCCGTGAAATGAATCTTTCCGAGACCGCGTTTCTCGTGCCTCTACGAGATGCTGAATTTGAACTTCGTTGGCTCACCCCGACAGTGGAAGTTGCTCTTTGCGGGCACGCAACACTCGCTGCTGCACACGCAATCTGGGAACTGCAGCAGGCGAAGAACACCGAACTTCGCTTTCAGACCCGCAGCGGTTGCCTCAGTGCAACACGGCTTCCTGAACAGCAGATCGCGCTCGACTTCCCGCAGAAGCCCGCACTCGCATGCCACGCTCCCAGGCAACTCTTCGGGTCACTGGGAATCACCGAACAGCCTCTTCTTCGCAATGAATTCGATTACTTGATTGAACTCGACTCGGAAGCGTCCGTTCGTGCCATCCGGCCAAACTTCCAGCTCCTTCGCAACGTAGACTGCCGTGGCGTGATCGTAACGGCTCGCGCTGAAGATCCGCGCTTCGATTTTGTTTCGCGCTTCTTCGCTCCCGCCGTTGGTGTCGACGAAGACCCCGTTACTGGCTCCGCTCATTGTTGCCTGGCTCACCACTGGAATAACAAACTGACCAAACAGGACCTGGTCGGCTATCAAGCTTCCTTAAGAGGAGGCATTGTTCGGATGCATTGCAAGCGAGATCGTGTCAAACTCATTGGCGAAGCCATCACGGTGCTGAAAGGCCATTTACTCACACTACCGCCGACATAACAGTGATTGCATTGCAAACCGTCGTGTACTCTGAGCAGGGACTCGCTCATCCTCCCTTACCCCGACAAGACAGGTCCATCATGAACAACAGGC
>JBGTAO010000590.1:0-2392 GCA_041749835.1 Gemmata sp.
AGATGCAGGGGAAATCGGTCTCGCCAGAGACCTTGAGCGGGAAGCCACAGTTCAGGATCTGGTACCAGCAGTTCCACTCGGGGAGCCGTTGCGTATCCATGGCCGAGATGAAATCGCAGACGCCCATCGCGGTGGTCACGCAGATTTCCTGCGCACCGATGCCGTTCATTTCGGGAATGGCGAGGTTGGGGAGCTTCGTCATCGCCCGTTGTGTGCTCTGGGCCAGTTCGATCTCGGTCAGTTTGCCATCACCGTTTGCATCGGCTGTGGCGTAGGGTTCCGGCAGTGGCCACTTGCCCGCCGCAGCTTCGTCCTTGGTGATGAAGCCCTTTCCACCCTTGTCGAGTTCCACGAAAAGGCGGCGTGTCGATTGCCTCGCATTCACTTCGAGGCCATTCGCGGAATGGGCGTAACCTGTCACCGCGCCCTGGTCCTTGGCCCAGCGCATCAGTGGCGTAGTCCAGGTGGGCCAACCCTTGATCTTGGTGCCTTCGGAACCGGGGAATGTTTGATCGCGGAGATTCAGCAGGCAGACATGCCCGAGCGCTTGCGACCCGAACCCGCTCACTTCGACATCGTACTTGAGAACGGTGAACGGCTCGCTGAGACGGTGGGGCTCGGCTTCAAAGAACTTCCGTTGGTGGTCGTAGCAAGGCCCCCAGGTGAGGCAGCAACCGACGTTCAACCCTTCCCCTTTCACGTGCAAGAACATGTCTTGCGGGAGTACACCTTCGGTCGGATTGGTGTAGTGGGCACAACCCGCCGCGTGAATGTGGTGATCGCCACTGTACCAGCCGTAATCGGCAGGGTTGATCCAGCGATCGAGCTTTACTTCCAGCGCCGGCGCTCCACCACCTGCCGGCGGTTCGCTAATCCTCACTTTGCGGCTCTTGAGGTGGTATTCCGGGCCACGCCCATACTGCACGGTAAACTCGCCCGGTGGCAGCAGAACATGCCCACCATCCGGACGATAGATTTGCTGCTGAAAGAACAAGTCGGGGGCCAGTCGCTTGGCTTGCGGCGGATAGATGTGGCCGCTGGGGTCGGTAAACGTGAACCGCCCCACCGTGGGTTTGCCGTCGAAGTCGCTCACGCGCACGGGAACCTTGATCGCGGGTTTCACCTCGAAGAGCACCGGCACTTCGCCGCGAAAGCCGAGATCCTGGTTGCCCTGGCCCACATCAAAGCCAATGGTGGCTTCGCGCTTGCCGGCCTCCGAAGAGTAGATGAGCCCGATGGCGTACTCGACACCCAGGCCACTCAGTTCCGCCGTCATGGGTGGTGCCGTGAACATTTCTAGTTCGAGGAATCGCTCGACGATCTTGGGACTGTCCTTGGGGTTCTTGGCATCGCGGCCGGCTCCGCTATACACTTCGCCCGATTGCGGGCTTGCCATCTTCAACGGCTTCTTCACCGTGCTCTCGTTGACAATCTTGATCAGTACGGGGGTCCAGCCGGCCTGTTGAATTGTTGCTGCCGCAGGGCCGCGAGCCGCTTTCACACGCGATTCCGGATTGAGCGTGACGACAAAGAGAACGCGCTGGTCGAGCACCTGTTGAATCGCCCGCGCATCTTTCTCGTCGATGGTTTGTTTCAGCGCCTTGGCCGTTGCCGCATCGAGTGGCGCACCCAGGAAGTCGAGGGCTTTGATCAGCCGCGCCGCGTTTGCTGCCAGTGGCTGACCTTCGATACCCCCCACGACAGCGGGAGGATCGACGGCCCGTGCCGTGTTCCCAAATCCGAAGAACGCAATGACGCAAATGGAGAGGCGAAGCATGGGGGAATCCTCCTGTAAAATGCGATTCAGTGGCTGCTAGCCGAAACCGCGAGTGTGATCGATCATGAGACCGCGCCGGAGCTGTCGCGTCCACGGTATTCCCGTTCTCCTATAATTCTCACCAGGAAGTGCCGATGCCACCAACACGGGATAGTTCGCTGCAATGAAGATCGTGAAGTACCCCCACCCCGCGCTGCGCGCCCCGGCCACGCCCGTGCTAGCGCTGGACAAGGACATTCAACTCGCCGCGGCTCAGATGCTGGAGTTGATGTACCAAAGCGAGGGGCTCGGGCTGGCCGCGCCACAAGTGGCACTCCCCGTGCGCCTGCTGGTGATGAACTTCGAGGGCGACCCCGAGAAGAAAGAGTCCGAGTTCGTCGCCATCAATCCCGTGATCGTCGAAAGCAAAGGAACGATCAACGATCGCGAAGGGTGCCTGAGCTTCCCCGGGCTCTACCAGAACGTCCGCCGCTTCAAAACCGTGAAAGTGCAGGCGTACAACTTGAAGGGCGAACTCTACGAGATGGTGTGCCACGACTTGCCGGCCCGCGTCTGGCAACACGAGATCGACCATCTCGACGGCGTGTTGTTCATCGACAAGATGGGTTCGCTCGG
>JBGTAO010000591.1:0-19571 GCA_041749835.1 Gemmata sp.
GCGGCGACGGTGGAGTTTCTGCAACTCTACGCACCCGGGAGAACTTGTGCCGGGTCCGACGTGGTGGCACAGACGCTTGGTGCGGCACTCGGAATGGTACTCTGGGTGGCCTGTGGTCGATGGTTGATGCAACAGGTGCAACTGGCCACGACCGGGACCGCACCGGCGGCACGCTTCCTGATCGCGTATCTGCTACTGCTGGGGTTCATTCAGGCACTGCCACTGGATATCAGTGCCAGCCCGGCCGACGCTTACCGGAAGTTCCGCGATGGCAAGGTGAACCCGGTTCCTTTTCGTGAGTTCGCCAAACTAAAGGATGATGCCGCGTTGCAACGTGTGGCAACCCTGCTCCAACTCGCAGGGCTCTACTTGCCAGTGGGCTTACTGGCGGCCCGGGTCGGAGGGCGATTCTGGGCCACGAGGAATCGCGGGCAAGTGCTGCTGGCAGCGGTGGCCTTGGCCCTGGTGTTCGAACTGGGACAGGTGTTGATTCAATCGCGGTGGAGCAGCGCGACGGATGTCGTCGTCGGGGCTGCCGCCATGTGCTTGGGCTGGCACCTGGGGCGACTCCAAAACCGACCGAACCGCCGGGCTCAGTTGCTGGTTCTTGGGTCGGTGTGGTTGCTCGCCATCTTCTGGATTAGCTTTCAACCGTTCCGTCTGGGACCACGTATGCCGTTCAGTTGGGTGCCGGGTATGCCGCTCGAAGGCGGTCACCCGCTGTTCACACTCGATGAGTTGCTCACGAAAGTGGTGCTGATGGGTTTGCTGGGAGCGTTGCGCCAGGCGTTCGCTCGCGGCCATCCGCCAAGACTCATGGGCTCCGTGACTGCTCTTGGGTTGGCGGTATCGGCTCTGCTGGAACTGGGGCAAACGTGGTTGATCGGCCATACGCCGGGGATCACTGATGTGCTTCTCGGTGGCTGCGGTGCCTATTGCGGTGCGTGGGTGTTTCATCGCGTGACAACCGATGAACGAACGGGTAAGTGGTGCCGTGGGCCGCAACATCGTTCACACTGCAGAGACGACCCACGGGAATCAGGAGTGACGGTGTGACGGAGGCGGAATCGCTACCAACGAACGCAACAAGCGGGCCGAGCGAGACGGATGGCCCGCCGTCGGAGGTGCACGCCGACACACTTCCCGTAACGGTGATCGCACCCGATTCGGGGTTGGGACTTGGTACCTTTGCCGAACTCTGGCGCTTTCGTGAGTTGCTTCTGTTCCTGGTGTGGCGTGATGTCAAGATTCGCTACAAGCAGACCGTGGTCGGATTGTTCTGGGCGGTGCTCCAACCGGTGACGGTCATGGCCGTGATGGCGTTCGCGCTGGGGCGCGTCGCGGGCCAGCCCGGTGCAGCGATTCCGTACTGGCTGTTTGTGCTGGCTGGGCTTGTGCCCTGGACGTTTCTTTCCGCAGCCGTGTCGGGTGCCGGGATGAGTGTGGTGGCCAATCAGCAACTGGTGACGAAGGTCTATTTCCCGCGTGTGCTCTTGCCGCTTTCCGCTGCGGGGTTAGCGGCGGTCGATTTCCTGGTGGGGTGTTTAGTGCTGGCCATCGCGGCACCACTGGCCGGGGTTCCACTGGGTTGGCACTTACTGGCGATTCCGCTGGTGGTCGGGGTGTTGGTGCTGGTGGCCAGTGGATTGGGCTTGCTGCTCGGAGCCCTGACCGTGAAGTACCGCGACTTCCGGGTGGTGCTCCCCTTGCTCATGCAATTGTGGCTGTTCCTGACACCTGCGATTTACTTGCAAGTCAGCGGAACGTTGGGCGGGATGGGCGATATCATTCAACTGTTCAACCCGGCTCAGGGAGTGATTGCCGCGTTTCGGGCGGCCGCGCTGGGTACGCCGTTCGATTGGCCCGCGCTGGCGATCTCGGCGGCACTGGGGTTGATCCTGTTCGCACTTGGGTTGTGGTACTTCCACAAAATCGAGCGCAGTTTCGCGGATGTGATCTGAACCATGAACCCGGCCATTCGTGTTGAAAACCTGTCCAAGCGCTACACCCTGGGGAGCGGGCCACCGGGTGGTCGAACGCTCGCGGAAACTCTCTCGAATACTGTGGGTGGCATTGGTCGTGCGTTCACGCGGAAGCGAGTGGAGCCCCTACCGCGCACGAAAAGGCCAACCGATTTCTGGGCGCTGCAAGATGTGTCGTTCGAAGTTCACCCGGGCGAAATGGTCGGCATCATCGGCCGCAATGGTGCGGGCAAGAGTACGCTGCTGAAAGTACTTTCACGGATTGTGGCACCAACTGACGGAAGGGCCACGGTGCGCGGGCGAATGGGTTCGCTGTTGGAGGTGGGAACGGGCTTCCATCCGGAACTCTCGGGCCGCGAGAACGTCTACCTCAATGGCAGCATTCTCGGCATGACCCGGCGGGAAATCGCTCGTAAGTTCGATGAGATTGTCGCGTTTGCCGGCATCGAGCAGTTTCTCGACACGCCGGTGAAGCGTTACTCGTCCGGAATGTACGTGCGGTTGGCGTTCGCTGTCGCGGCGCATCTGGAACCCGAGATCTTGATTGTGGATGAAGTGCTGGCCGTCGGCGATCAGGCATTCCAGCAAAAGTGCACACAACAAATGCGATCGGTGGGGCGTGGTGGCCGCACGGTGTTATTTGTCTCGCACAACATGCCCGCAGTGCAGAACCTGTGCCGCCGCTGTATCTGGTTGAAGGGTGGGCGTGTCATGGCCGATGGCCCCGCCGCACAGGTGATCGAAGCCTACAACCGCGACGTGGCCGATGTGGGCGGAGCCGAGGTCGATCTGCTGGAGCACCGGGGCCGCACACCCGATTCCGTGTCCGCATTGCAACGTGTACGAATCAGTGACGACGCCGATGGTCGTTCACCCGCTGTCCCAATGCAGGGCACAGCGCGCATCGAGGTGGACTTCCGACTCGACGCTCCGCTACCGGATGTCACCCTGGGTGTCGTGGTGAAAGACGCCTACCACGCACCACTGTTTGGTATCAACAACAAGGTTTCGCCGGCACCTGTACAACTGGCACCGGCGACCGCTGGCAAAGTTGTGTGCCGCATTCCGAACTTGCCGCTCATGCCGGGAACGTATCCGCTGGATCTGTATTTCGGAAGCCGGACTGAGGACTTCGATGTCGTCTACAACGCAGCCGAATTGACAGTCCTGGCGGCTGATGTGTTTGGCACTGGCAAGTTACCACCGGCTTCGGCTGGGCCGATTTGTTGGCCCGCGACCTGGGAGATCCACTCCGCATGAGCACGGTTTCCGCCGCAACACCCAGCCCTTACAATGCGGGCTTTTATGCCGATCAGGCCGATGGTTCGCTCCGTTCGGCCCGCGTGGTCGTCCCGATTGTGATGGAACTGGTGAAACCGGCCTCTGTGCTCGATGTCGGCTGTGGGCTCGGCACCTGGCTGGCGGCCTTCGCCGAGCATGGCGTGAGCGATTACCTCGGGATGGATGGCGATTACGTTGTCCGGGAGAACCTCAAGATTCCCGTGGAGCGGTTTCGTGCGGCGGACCTGACCCACCCACCGAACCCCGGTCGTACGTTCGACCTGGCCGTGTGTCTGGAAGTGGCGGAACATCTTCCCGAAAAGGCGTCGCAGGGTTTGGTGCAACTGCTCACAACAGCGGCACCGGTGGTGCTCTTCTCGGCGGCAATTCCCGGGCAAGATGGCACCAGTCATATCAACGAACAATGGCCCGAGTTCTGGCAGCAACACTTCGCGGCCAATGGGTATGTTCGTCTCGATCCTCTCCGCCCGCGCATCTGGCGTGATCGCCGCGTCGAGTGGTGGTACCAGCAGAATGTTTATCTCTATGTGCGCGAATCGGTGTTGCCGCAACGGCCCGTGTTGCAAGAGGAATACGAACTGGCCAAGTCCTTCCCGTTTGAACTGATCGAAGTGAATGCGCTGGGCCGGCTGGTGCGCGGTGCCACCTTCGGGGGTAAGCTCCTCGGGCTTCCTGGTGCTGCGTGGCGTAGCCTCCGGCGCTGGTTCTGATCGTACTCGCCCTTCGGGTTGAGTTCCCCATCATCGGTTTCCCGACATGCTAATCACGGTAGCGATTTGTACCTGGAACCGGGCGAAACTGCTCGACGAAACTTTGACACGGATGCAGCAGTTGACCAATCCGGCAGGGCACGACTGGGAATTGCTTGTGGTCAACAACAACTGCACGGACGAAACCGACGCGGTGATTGCGAAGCATCAGCACGCGCTCCCGATTCGCCGATTGATCGAAACCCAACAGGGGCTCTCGCACGCTCGCAACTGTGCGATGGATCACACCCGGGGCGAGATCTTAATCTGGACCGACGACGATGTATTGATGGATGCGGGTTGGCTGAAAGCCTATGTCGAAGCCGCGACGGTGTACCCCACTGCGGGGTATTTCGGTGGGCCAGTGGAGCCGTGGTTCGAAGTGCCACCGCCCGAGGACATCCTCCGCGTGTTGCCATCCATCCGTGGAGCGTTCGCCCTGGTCGATTACGGTTCGCAAACGCGGCAACTCCAGGCTGGCGAAGCGCCGTTCGGGGCGAATATGGCGTATCGAACCCAACTCATCCGCGGTTTCCGCTTCGATCCCAAACTCGGCCGCACCGGCACGAACTTGATTGGCGACGAGGAGACGGCGCTGCTCGAGCAACTCAACCGCGAGGGGAAGTTCGGTCTGTGGGTTGGCCCGGCGCGTGTGCAGCACTTCATTCCCAAAGAGCGAGCGAACTGGGACTTCGTGTGGCGCTTTTACCACGGCCTGGGTATGACAGGAGCCCGGCGGCACGGTATCCCGGCGTGTGCCACATGGTTTGGCAAACCGCGCTGGGTGATGCGGGAATCGGCGGTCACGCGGATGAAAAGTTGGATGCATCGGCGTGCGGGGCATGCCATCGGTTTGACGGCGTACTTGCGTGCGGCGTATCTCTCGGGCCTCCTGGCGGAGTTGTCGCGGTACCGCGCTGCTGGCGGAAAACCTACACCGGGTTACCTGTTGCCGCCTGGTGCGGGGCTGTGAGCATGCGAATAGCTGTAGATGCTCGCTCGCTTTACCAGGAGCCCACCTTGCGCGGAGTGGGGCAAACGGTTTTGGGCCTGTACCGGGCAATGACGCAAGTTCGGCCCAACTGGTGCTTCGATTTGTACTATCAAACGCCGAATGGCACCGATCCATTCACCGATGCACCACAGCTCACGCCACGTCAGATCGATGGGCCAGGAGATCGCTTCCAGGCATGGCAGCAGATCTGGTTCCCGCTTGCTGTCCGTAGATCGGGAGCCGACATCTTGCACACACCAGGGGCGGTTGCTCCACGCTTTCCGCTCACGCCACTGGTCACCACGATCCATGATCTCACACCACTCGAGTTTTGGCCGAATGACCCCGGAGTGAAGGCCTGGGCTCGGAACGCGGCTCGCGGTGCGAGGAATGCTCGCCGGGTGTTGGTGTGTAGTGAGCACACACGCAACGAGGTGATCCGGGTCTTCCGCACGCCGGCGCACAAGATCGAGGTGGTGCGCTGGGGGCCAAACGATGCGATTCAACAGGCCCGTGATCCGGCGGTACTTCAGGAAACCTGCTTGCGCTATGGCGTGGAGCCCGGGCAATCGTTTCTGCTACACTTCGGAATGATGATACCGCGGAAGAATACACGCCGGGTGCTCGAAGCCTGGTCGGCGCTTCCGCAAGCGGTACGCCGGCAAGCCAGGCTGGTCGTCGTCGGGTTGGAAGGCGAATCACACGGCACGTTCCAGCAGCTCGGGACCGAGTTGGGAATCGCCGATTCGTTGTGCTTGCATGGTTACATTCCGAAAGCCGATATCCCCGCTCTGTTGAGTGCGGCGCTGGGGTTGATATACGTGCCGCTCTCGGAAGGGTTCGGGCTTCCGATCCTCGATGCCTTCGTTTGCGAAACGCCCGTACTCGCCAGCCGGGTGACCAGCATTCCCGAGGTGACCGGTGCCGCGGCGCTCATGATTGATCCCCACGATCCCACGGCGATCACAGCGGCGATGCACCGCCTGCTGACCGATTCGAATACTCGGGAGGAGCTTCGCAGTTTGGGCCGCGAACGGCTCTCGCTGTTTTCCTGGTCCGCTTGTGCGGAGCAAATTGCTACGACATTCGAAACGGTACGGTAACGGTGTCTCTGCCTGCTGGTCTGGGAGGATGTGATGCGGGTGGCGGTCGATGCACGGCAAGTTTATCGCGCAAACCGCAGAGGCATTGGGAAGGCGCTGAGGCTTATGCTTCAGCATCTGGCCGTGTTGCCACAATTCGAGTTTCCCCTTTTTTACCAGACGGAGCCGGCGGAGAACCCCTTCCCGGAACGCCCCACTTCGTTGTTGCCACGCCGGATCGATATCCCGGGTGATCGCTTTGGCCTCTGGGAGCAGGTCCGGCTTCCCGTGGCCGCATGGCGGGCCGGAGCCGATCTCCTGTATTGCCCTGCGAACACGGGCCCACGTTACCCCGGACGACCGATGGTGCTCACGGTGTACGATCTCATTCCGCTGGTGTACGATGC
Source organism: Gemmata sp. (assembly GCA_041749835.1). Classification (GTDB taxonomy): domain Bacteria; phylum Planctomycetota; class Planctomycetia; order Gemmatales; family Gemmataceae; genus Gemmata. The sequence goes on from JBGTAO010000591.1 coordinate 6,517, forward strand.
CCAGAACCCACGCACCAAGGTCTGGGGTCAGGCGGTGGCCCGTGCGGCCCGTGCGGCCCAGAAGGTTCATACGGCGAGTGCCTATACTGCGTCCCAACTTCATTCGGTGCTGGGCGTGCCCCACCAGAAGATCGAACTAATCCCGATTGCAGCCGATCCGCAGTTCGTCCCGGTGACCGATGACGACACAATCGCAGCGATCCGCCGGCAATATGGCGTCCCGGACGGGCAACCGTTCGTGCTGGGCTTTGCGGCTTCGGACCCGCGGAAGAACACCCGCCGTGTTCTGGAAGCCTGGGCGCTCCTTCCGGTGGCGTTCCGCGAACGGTACTTCCTGTTACTGGTTGGCGTTCAGGATTCGGCGATGCCAGGGTTCCAGCAGTTGGCCACGGAACTTCTGCCTCACGGGGGCTGGCGGCTTCACGGTTACGCCGCGGAGGCACAGCTCCCGGCATTGCTCACCGCCGCTGAGTTGCTCTGTTATCCTTCGCTCGCTGAAGGCTTTGGATTGCCGGTACTGGAAGCTTTTGGCTGCGGGACTGCCGTGTTGACGAGCAATACCACCAGCTTGCCCGAAGTCGCCGGAACGGCCGCGATTCTGGTTGACCCGGAAGATCCTCGTGCGATTGCACAGGGCCTCAGAGACGCGCTTGGCAGCGATGCGGTCCGTGCGGAATTCGCCCGTGCGGGCCATCTGCGAGCGCAAGGGTTTACTTGGCCGATCGTCGCCGAACAAGTGGCGGAACTGTTCGCACGGGTGGGCCGCTGATGCAGCCACTTCGCCTCCTCTTCATCAAGGAATCGCAGAGTTGGCCCCGCAGCAGCGGTCATGATGTGCATGGCTATTATCTGATGCAGGCGCTGGCATCACGGGGTCACGCGGTGAGCCTGGCCACGGTCGTTCCGCCAACCGATGCGGCACTCGCGGGTTTGCCGCTCGCATCGCATCACCATCTTGGAACTGCTGCGTCCGGCAAACTCCCGCTGACAGCTTGGCAACGACGGTTCGCCAACTATTACGGCGTGGAGGAATCGCACGGTGCCGCGTTGGCTGCGGTGCTGCGAACGCAAACCTTCGATGCGGTGGTGCTGGTTTCCCGACACTTGCTCCCCTTGTTGAGCGTGGTTCGGGGGCCAGTGCGGGTGTGGTATCCCGCTGATGACCCCGCGTGGCACCACCTGAGCCGGGTTCGATTCGTCCAGCCCCGAACCTGGGGTGAAACGCGAACAGCGGGAATCAACGTACTTTACGAACGGGCCTTTCGTGCGTGCTACGATCGTGTGTGGGTGGTATCGTCGCCCGATCGGGCAGCGATCCGGCTGTTCAGTGGTTGTCGCAAGGTGGACTTGCTTCCGAACGGGGTGGACGCGGATCATTACCAGCCCATTGAAGGTGCGACTGTTCCGCAGAGCTGTGTCTTCTGGGGGCGACTGGATTTCGATCCCAACGTGGACGCGCTCGCTTGGTTCATTCGAACGGTATGGCCAACAGTGCGTGCAAAGTTGCCAGCCGCCAAGTTGGCGCTGTTTGGCTTCAATCCCCGGGAGCAGGTGAAACAGTTGGCGAAGACACCGGGTGTGGAACTGTTCGCGGATCGCTCCGATTTGCGGCCCGAAGTGACGACTCGGCAAGTCGTGGTCCTGCCCTTTGTCTCGGGTGGAGGGATCAAGAATAAGCTGTTGGAAGCGGCCGCGCTCGGCATGCCGATTGTTTGCACGCGCTGGACGCTCTCGGGGACACGCGGCACTCCGGCTGTGCAAGTGTGCCGAACCCCGGCGGACTGGGCCAATACCCTGGCTATGCTATGGGCCGACCCGGCTGCACGCCAAAACCTGGGTACCGCGGCGCGTGCGTGGGTGACCAAACACCACACCTGGGCTGCGGCCGCCTCCACCGCGGAGGCGGGCATTAGGCAATCGCTGGCTTACGAACGGATACGGAGCGCCACCCGATGAAGCAGATGCTCTTCATGGTGATCACCTCGTTTCTGGGGATCGCCGGTTCGTTCACCATTTCGCCACTCTGGGGCATCGCGGTCTATTACGGCTATGCAGTGTTACGGCCCCAGTTCATCTGGGAATGGGTCGACGCTCTAGGCGTCACCATTGGCGATGTCACCTGGTCATATTACGTTGCCATCGCCACGCTGGTTGCCACGCTACTTTGGCGGGTGGGCCTGCTGGTGCCAATGGCGGCCAGCAAGATCCCCTGGTATGGCAACCCCCGCTACACCCGCACCCATTATCTGTTCTTGGGCTTTGTCTTCTGGATTAGCCTGACATACCTCACGGCCCATAGCCAGGAGCGAGCGTGGCCGTTCTTCCTGGAGTACGTGAAGATCTTTGTGATGTTCATTTGCGCCACCCTGATCTTGCGAACGGTGCAAGACCTCCGGGTGATCTACTTCGTGGTTCTCGGCTGTGCCACCTATGCAGCCTACGAGATCAACATGTTTTATCTCGTCGATGGTGTGATGTTGTTGCATGTGCGCGGCTACGGTGGGCTCGATAATAATGGAGCCGCGCTGATCGTGGCGATGGCAGTGCCGATGGCTTACTTCGCGTGGGAGGGGACACGCCACCGGGTGCGCTGGCTGTTCCTGGCGATCATCCCAATTCTAGTCCATGCCCTGATGCTATCGTTCTCGCGCGGGGGAATGCTCTCGCTCTTGGTAGCCGCCGTGTTCATGTGGGCTCGCAGTCGGAACAAGTGGTTCCTCTCAGTCGTCTACGTCGCGCTCGGCCTGCTGGTGGTGGCCCTGGCGGGCCAGGAACTGCAAGATCGCTTCTTCTCCATTAGCCAACACGATGTGGACGAGAGTGCCAATTCGCGCAAGACCACCTGGAAGATTGCCATCCGCATGGCGAACGAACGGCCTCTCTTCGGGATGGGGATTCGCAACTCGAACCTTTTTACTTACGCCTACGGGGCCGACATGGAGGGGCGTTCGATCCACAGCCAGTACCTGCAGACGGCGGCCGATAGTGGCTGGGTAGCGTTGGGGTTGTATCTGGGGCTCATCGCTTCCACGTTCCTGGGGTTGTTCCAGGTCCGCCGCTTCCTGCGCTACTATCACGATCCGGAATCACTCCAGGTGAAATCGATGGCATCCGCGCTGGAGTGCGCACTGGTGCTGTTCAGCTTCGGGGCCATCTTCCTCTCGCTCGAACACTTCGAGATGCCGTATATCTTGTTGTTGCTCGCGTTGCAGTTACACGCGATTACGCGGCAAGTTCAGTCCCACTATTCCCACGCGGCCCGGGTATCACTGTTACAGTCCGGGCCACCTCCAATGGGGGCCTTGCCCACGGCTGCAGCGGTGACCCCATGACACGCCCGATCCGAGTGGCATTTGTTGTTCATGTGATGCAAGTCGCGGGGGCCGAGGTACTCGTCCGTGAGACGATCCGCCGGCTTACCGGGAAGATCGCACCGTCGATCTTTTGCATTGATGCAGTGGGCCGTATTGGGGAAGAACTGGTGGGCGACGGTGTCGATCTGGTTTGCTTCGACCGCAAGCCGGGGCGGGACTGGGGTGTGAGTCGTCGTATGAGCCGGGCACTCCGTGACCGGAGAATCGAGGTGATTCATGCTCACCAATACACACCATTCTTCTACGCGGCTCTGGCACGCCCGCTGTGCGGCTTTCACCCCAAGCTCATCCTGACCGAGCACGGCCGGCACTACCCCGACCAGGTTTCACCACTCCGCCGAGCGGCCAATCGATTGGTGTTGGATCACCTTGCGAACGCGGTGACCGCATGCAGCCACTTCAGTGCAGAGGGCCTGAATCGCACCGATGGCTTTGCCGGCGCACGCATCGAGGTGATCGAGAACGGTATCGAGATTGATCGCTACGGTCGCGCCGCCGATCAGGAGTTGGCGAAGGAAGATGTCGGCCTGGATGCCGATCGCCGCTATATCATTCATGTGGCCCGGCACCATTCGGTGAAGGATCAGGCGACACTGTTGCGTGGCTTTGCGGCTGCGGTCCCCGATTTGCCTCGCGTCGATCTACTGATGGTGGGAGATGGCCCATTGCGTGGCGAGTTGGAGAACCTGGCAGTCGAGCTTCGGGTTCCCGACCGGGTGAAGTTCCTCGGCATCCGTACCGATATCGCTGAGCTGATGATGGCGGCGGATGTGTTCGCCCTCACATCCCTGAGCGAGGCTGCTTCATTGACACTCCTGGAGGCGATGGCGAGCGGCTTGCCCGCCGTGGTGACCGCTGTGGGTGGGAATCCGGAGATTATCCGACACGAACGGGAAGGATTACTCGTTCCCCGTGGCGACGTGGCCGAGTGTGCGGCGGCCTTCCGACGACTCTTCGCAGATGCGGCATTGGCCGAGCGCCTGGGCAACGTGGGTCGTGAACGAGCTGTGGAACGCTATCAGTTGAGCCGAACGGTCGATCAATACCACCAACTGTACCGCCGACTCGCCGGCCGCGCGGGGCACTCTTCCGCATGAGTGGGATTGCTGAACGTGCGATCCGATGAGCAATTCCAACGCGTCGAGAACCCCGCCCTATGCAACCGGATCGCGCGACTGTCACTGTGGCCCCCACGAAACCGTCACCCGTCAAGGAAGCTGCCAAGGCGGTCGTTCGGGCGCTGGCCCTGCTTGCAGTCGTTCCCGTGCTCGTCTGTTACTGGGTGAATGCTCGTGTGGTGGGACCGAACCGGGCGCTCGAATCGGCCTCGCAGCTACTGTCGCTGCTACCGGGAATCACGGGGCAGTATCTCCGCCGGGCCTTCCTACAACGGGTCTTGCTGCGGTGCCATCACACCACGCTTGTCGAGTTTGGCACCTTGTTCTCGCAAGCGGGCGCGATTCTGGACGAGCACGTTTATGTTGGGCCGCGGTGCCAACTCGGGCGGGTCCATCTCGAACGCGATGTGTTACTGGCCGCGAATGTGCAGATTCCATCGGGCGGTAACACCCATTACTTCGACGACCCCGACCGACCGATCCGGGAACAGGGTGGGGAACGCTCCCGGGTGACCATCGGGGCCGGCGCGTGGATCGGCACGGGTGCGATTGTACTGGCCGATGTGGGACCGGGAAGCGTGGTCGCTGCGGGTGCTGTGGTCACGAAGCCATTGCCCGCGAACGTGATCGCGGCGGGGGTGCCAGCCCGGGTGATCCGCGCTCGCTTCGAGCAACTACAACCGGATGGGGCCAAGCCTCCCGAGGCTGCGTTATGACGAAGCCCCATCCGCTGATTGTGTTCTCGGACGACTGGGGCCGGCACCCGTCGAGTTGTCAGCACCTCATCCGTCACATGCTGCCGCATCGCCCGGTCACGTGGATCAACACGATCGGCACGCGACCGCTTCGCCTCGATCTCGCGACGCTCCAACGAGGCTTCGGCAAGCTTCGTTCGTGGTATTGGCCCGCACCTGGGACCAATACGGAGCGCAAATCGCCCGATGCACAGTTGCCGAGACAACCCGTTGTCCTGAGCCCCAAGATGTGGCCTTCGTTCCGATCGCGGTTCGGGCGAAAGTTGAATCGGAAGCTGCTCACGAGTTGTTTGAGATCAATCGCAGATTCTGGGCCAGCTCCGATCATCGTGACGACACTGCCCCTGCTCGCTGATCTTGTCGGGCAGGTGCGGGCCAAGTGTTGGGTCTACTACTGCGTGGACGACTTCTCCGTTTGGCCGGGGCTCGACGGGCGGACGCTGCGCGATCTGGAGGCCGAGTTCGTTCCCAAGATCGACCTGGCGATTGCAGTCGGAGAGACACTTCAAGCCCACCTGGCCACGCTCGGAAAGTCGTCGCACTTGCTGACTCACGGTGTCGATCTCGAGTTCTGGAGTCACCCAATCGTCGGACCACTCCCGGCGTCACTCAAGCAAATTGCGAACCTGGAGCGACCGCTGATTGTGTTCTGGGGGGTGATTGATCGCCGGACCGATGAGAACTTCGTGCGGCACCTGTCCGAACACCTGGATGCAGGAACCATCCTGTTCGTGGGGCCGCAGCAAGACCCGGATGCGGCACTGTTGCGGCTCCCGCGTGTGACGATCTTGCCCGCGATTCCGTACGCTGATCTCCCAGCTCTTGCGGCTCTCACCGATGTGTTTATCGCACCTTATGCGGATCTTCCGGTCACGCGGGCCATGCAACCGCTGAAGCTCAAGGAGTACATTGCAACTGGAAAGCCAGTTGTGGTACGCAAACTCCCAGCTACCGCAGAGTGGGCCGATTGTGCCGATGTGGTCGACACACCGGAAGCGTTCACGGCTGCGGTGCTGGAGCGATTACGAGTTGGAGTGACCGGAGAGCAGCGAAAGGCTCGCCAACGCATCGATGGCGAAAACTGGGCGAGCAAGGCGGCACAGTTCGAGCGCTGGATTGATGGGGTGGAAGCTCACTGAACGGCTCCCACCCCCGATGTGGGCATTACATCAACAGTGAGCCGGTTCGGATGAGATGAGCAAACCGCTGACGCTGGTCTGGCGTCAGAATCGCATGGATTTCGCGCAGCGCCAACACCACGGCGTCTCGGAGTCGCTCGGCGCTTTTCACGCGGCGTTCGCCGGCGCTCTGGGCCTTGGCACCGTCGAAGCTCTCGCTACCAATCGCGTCGGCAATCTCAGCGAGTGCGCGGCGGCTATCCACGGCCGCTTGTGCCCGTTCGGTCTTGAGGTCGCCCAGAACCCGCGCCAAAGCGGTGATCTGCGTATCGTTCAACTCCAGGCGGTGGGCCAAGAACCGGAGCGGTCGGCGAACTCCGAACCCGCCCTCGAACTCGTCGGGGCCGTGGCCCATGTGATCGCCTCCGTGGCACGAACCACCATGTTCTGAGGCTGTGCGATGAAAGTGGCGGTACTTGTGGCCTGGCGAACGCCAGACCCATTGACAGGGATGCATCTTCGTCTCCTGCTCGCCGGGGCCATGAGCGCCCGGCGGGGAATTGGTGCGTGGGCGAAGTGCCTCACGCATTGTCATCATTCGTATCGGACTGGGGCTTTGTCAAGAGCCGAAGTCATGGTCGCGGCTTGCCGAGGTGCTTTTCCAGGAACTCGAACGTTCCCTTCGCCCGAATCTCGTGACCACCGCGGAAGAATTCGATGGCGGTGCGGTCGCCGATCTTGAGTCGGTTTTGGTAGAGATATCGCACCTTGGCGAACTCGGAGGCCACCATTTCGTCGGTGCCCACGCCGTCGTCGTGTCCGCGTTCCACCATGAACGGCCGGGGAGCGATGAGGTACGCCATCTCGGCGTAGTTGAACGTGTTCCCCAGATCGAATTCGTACATCTCGTACTCGCCGGTCCACATGTAACTGCGATCCAGGTCCACCGAAACGTTTTTGCCGATCCATTCGTTGAAGTCGCCGGAACAGATACTGAGGCAATAGCGCTTCTCGATTGCGGGGACGCGCATTGCGGTCTTGCCGCCATAACTCAGGCCGTAGAACGCGATCTTTTTGGCGTCCACGTTAGGCAGCGTTTCGAGCCAGTCGATGGTGCGTTGGTGCTGGCGAATGATGAAGCTGAACAGCGAGAGCTTCAACGGGTTCGCCTTGCGCTGAAGCTGGCGAAACGTGTTCTGGCCGTAATACGGGTTCTGTGGCGCATAAACGATGAAGCCCATCTCCACGAGTCGGCGCGAGAAGTGGTTGTAGACGGTGCGATTCGCTTCGACATCGATCGTGTGTCGTGGTGTGCCCTCCAGCCCATGCTGGCACACCACCACTGGCCGCTTCTCGCCGGTCTTCAGATCCTTCGGCAGTAGAAGAATCCCCTGTGCGAATACATCCGGGTACACATCGAGCATCACCTCGTAGCCAGTGAACTTCGGCTCGTCGTACACCTGCCGTGTGCGCGGGTTGAGCGGCATCGTGGGTTCGGGCAGCTTGCCGATCACTTCCGTGTGGAAGTAGTCGCGGTACCCGTCGCACGACTTCTCCCACGCTTCCGGCGAAGAGGCGTCTGCCTTCTTCCAGAACTCCTTGCGGGTAGCTTCCGAATCTCGCCACAACTTCTGCGTGAAGGCCACGAGTTGGTGGAACTGCCGCTTGTGGCGGGCGGTATACTCGGGGTCGGGGGCCGGCTTGTACTTCGTGATGTAAGCCACTGCCTGCTCGCGGCGGAAGTCCTCGCTCACCCACACGCCCAGGTCGCGCATGAAGACTTCTTGGAAACTGTCAGGCGCGCCGCCCGGGGGTAAGGCAACTGGTTTGCCCGTGATGCGCGACTGTTCCGATTTGGCTTGCTCGAAGGTTCCCGATATCCCGATCCGGCCCGGTGCACCGCCCCCACTTCCCGGTCGTGCGACGGGGCCGTCCCACTTGGGGAAGGGCGGGGAATGGTGAAGGTGCAAGCCCCGCGGAGTGTAAAGTCGGGCGACCTCGGCGTCGCCGAATTCGCGGAGCAGACCCCAGAGGTTGCGGTCGATCGGTTCCTCGTGAAGGTGCTCCCGTTGGCAGAAGTAGCCCGCCACGGCCGTGGTGTGGATACGGTCGTCCACCGCGCCGGCGTAAAGCGCGACCATGCCGCCGTCGCCGTACCCGATCACGCCGACCGGCAATGCCTCGTCTTGTGCCTTGAACCAGTCCACGGCCGCAAGCACCTTCTGCACCTCGTAGCCGATCAGGGTGCGGCCCATCTCGAAGGCCATGCGGTAAACGAACTCGCGGTGCGGAATGTTCGTCTGCCGCTTGAGCCGCTCGTTGCCGGAGAGTTCGTCGGCGCGGTTGATCATCGTGACCACCAGCACGCGGCAACCATGCTGTGCGTGTTCGATGTCGTAGGGTCGGTTGCCCGCGCCGGCCCCGAGACCGCCGAGATAGACGACGTTCGCCTTTGGTTTCCCTTTAGGTTCGATGAGGAATCCTTCGGCGTCTACGCCCGGCAGTACGGCCCAACGGACGCGGTGAACCTTGCACCCATCGAGTTCTGCGACAAGCGACGGGTTGCCGGGGCCACCGATGTATTCCAGCTTCGCCGGCATCCGTTCATCAACGATGCCGAGCAACTTGCGAAGGCGTTCGCGCTTGGCAGGTAGCGATTTAGCAATCGCTTCGGGTGTGGCGAGATCTGCCTTCCAGAGTTGATCGCGATTCTTCCGTGATGCAGCGAGTTCGCGGTCGAGATACTTGTGCATCCCCGCGACCATCTTGGCCGCGAGGTCGCCCTCTTCGGTAAGCAGCTTCGTTTTGGGTAACGGCTCCGCCGAAAGAAGAGGGAACACGGATAACACGGATGCAGACATGACCAGAAAGAAAACTCGACTGAAGGCGGTCTTCATGACTCATCCTGTGTTGATCTGTGTGATCCGTGGCTGGCTTTGTCTATTTCAAAACAGCTCCGTGACCGGTGCGGCGGAGTTTACCGCGACCGGTTTGCCGTCCGGGCCGGGGATGGTGGCGTCGTGCGGCACGCCCAGGGCGTTGAAAACTGTGGCGACCAGTTCTTGCGGCGTAACGGGTCGATCGGTTGGTTCACTACCCGTTGCATCGGTGCGGCCGATCACGCGACCACCCTTCACGCCGCCACCGGCGACCAGTGCCGTCCACGCTCCCGCCCAGTGATCACGGCCGCCGTTGCTATTCAACCGTGGTGTGCGGCCGAACTCGCCGGTTGCTACCACCAGCGTGCTGTCCAGTAAACCACGTTCGTCCAGATCGGTCAGGAGCGCCGCGAAGGCCCTGTCGAACGAGGGAGCCACGAGCTGGCGGATATCGTGCAGATCGGTGCGAAGTGAGCCGCTATCGGCGTGGCAATCCCAGGAAATCGCATCGAAGACCGTGGAGTGCATATTCACCGTCAGGAACCGCCCGGGTCGCCTGGCGACGCTCAGCAGTGCCGCGTGGCAGTTCTGACCAAACGCGGTCATCCCATAACGAGGATTCGCGCGTCCGGTCGATTCCCACCAGCCAAGCATTTCCGGTGAATTGCAATTCACCCCGTACATTTGCGGCCGTAGCTGGCCGGTGAGGAAGCCCGGGGTCAGACCCTTCCCGATTGCGATTCCCGTATCCACATCGGTTCTTGGTGCGACGTAATACCGGCACCCGCTACCGATGTCATGCTCGCCGTTCCAGTAGGTCCAGACACTCCCCAGGCTCGGCCACTCGGGGCCATCGCGAAAAAGCCGGCCGGTGTTGAGAAGTTGCAGCCCGGCTTCGTGGATGGGCGGTGCCGTATGGTGCATCGAGCGCACCAAAGTGAATTTGTCGGTCAGGGTGGCGAGTTGGGGGAAGAGTTCACTGAGGTGCAATCCCGGCACACGTGTCTTGATGGGGCGGAACGGTCCGCGGACATCAAGCGGAGCATCGGGCTTGGGGTCGAAGGTATCGAGGTGGCCCGGGCCACCAATCAAGTTGATGAAGATGCACGATTGGGCCGTGGCAACTGAAGCGGGTCGAGCCGCCCTGGCCAACTGCGGAACGGTGAGCCCGGCCACGGTGGTCGCGGTGGCGGTCAGGAACTCGCGGCGAGACGGGTGCGACATGAGCTTGCCCTGGGAATGTTGGCTTGCCCACATCGTAACCCGCCCCAGGCAAGATGCAACTGTTCAGCGTGGTCCTGGGCAAGAACCGCTCTCCGAAAAGTAGTTACTTCTTCTTTCCTAGCCAGTTGCCCAGCGCACCGAACGCCGCCTGCGCCGCATGACCGACCTGATCCACGACCCGGCCAACCGCTCGCTGTTGCCCTTCAACATCAAAGGCCTTAAGCACCGCGGCACCCCGGGCTTGGTCCAGGTGTGCAACGACAGCGTCCACCAATCCGTCGCGGATTCCGAAGGTTTCGCCCGACCGACCACAGACCGGCACCACGGCCGACGTTCGCGCCCCTAGCTGTTCCCGGACAACTTCAACACACTCACGGATGTTGATTTCCTTGGGCCGAGTTCCGGCGATCCAGTTGTACGGCGGATCCCACTCGGCCTTGGGAGAAAGAAGATCCACCTGATTCACCACGGTGATCACGGGTGCCATGCGGAGGTGGGGCTTACTGTCGAACCAGGCTTGGAGTCGATCGAGCAAGTCGAGATCCGCCTTGCGGCCCGGATTGGTCGCACCAGTCACGAGCAAGATCAGATCGGCATCACGGGACGCCTCGACCGCTGCGGCGAATTCCAGTTCGTTTGGCCCATCAGCACCATAACCACTGGTATCGAGTAAGCTGATGGCTTGATTGGCACCGATAATCAGGTCGTAGCGAGTTCCAGCCGCAATCGGGAGCCGATCCACCGTGGCCATTTGCTGACCCAGCAGTTCATTGACGAGGCTCGATTTCCCCGCTTTCACTGCTCCGAGAATGGCCACCGTGAGCGGTTTGGGCACAGGTTGGGTTTCGAGTGTCGCAAGTGCTCCGGTGTTGGGCTCTGCACCTGTACCCGTGGGTGGTTCTCGGTGCTCCGCCAGTATCTGACGGTAACGCGCCACCCCGACTTTGAGTCGCCCGCTGTTCAATTCAATCAGGTAGCGGCCGAGTTGATGGATGAAGGCGGTGTTGAACCACATGATGATGTTGGCCTGGATGCGGTCCATCATACCGCCCAGAGCACCCCGCGAGACGAGGTACTTGAGCCCGGTCGAAATCGGATCAAAGAGTGCGGCCCCGGCCCAGTACACATCTTGGCCCGTTTTGTACATCTTGTACGCGGACTGGGCACGCTTCACATCGCGGATCCGCAGCAGGTGCGAGCCTGGGAGATATTTTTGCACCATGCCATTCAGATCGGCTGCTGCGAGCTCGACGCAGGCGAGCACTTCCGGGAGAGTCAACGTCTCGAAGGGCTCTTGCGAATTCGGGTTGTAGACCTGCCCCACTTCAGTGGCGAGTTGCAGCGACAACTCGGTGAAGTGTTTGGCGTTACTCAACTCGGCAAGCGTTACCTTCTCGAACGACTTCGCCCGGGCATCGACCTTTTCCCAGGCGATCGTGTCGCGTTCGGTCCAGTACTCGGGTGGTGGAGCGTCGGTGGGCGGAAGCAACCCCGGGCGTCGCGTCCAGCGCCAGGCCAGGAAATACGCCACGACGGCGCAGCCGAGCAATGGCCACCACACCCACAAATAGCCGGTGTCGTAAAGGTGGTATGCCCCGATTCCCATCAGCGCGATGAAGGGAGTCAAGAACAGTAACGCGAGGAAAACCAGACGCACGCGAATCATGGATGTGTCCCGGGTCGAAGCATCTCAAACGAGTGGAGGCTGTGCGGCAACAAATCGGCCGCCACGGTTTCTCACTTGCCGGCGCTCCACTGCGTTTCTGCCGCGGAGTACTGTTGTTGGTAATAAGTTCGAAGTGATTCCGCCGTGGGAACGTGTCCTTCGCAGACCGCCTGGAAATAGTAACACAGCGCACGGCCCAGTGCATAAGTCGTGCTGCCACCCACGGCCGCTCCGATGGCAGATCCGACCAGGGGAATGAACTTCGTGGCCTGCCGGGCTAATTGCCGCGACACCATTCCCACGCCGACAGCCGTCGCGATTTCCTTATAGCGTTCCGTCGTCATGGGTTGACCATACAGCTTGGCCAGGTGATGGGCCATCCGGGCCTGAATCCCCGGGATGACCACCATATCCACAAACGGAATGGGAATTCCGCCGGCTGTTGCGGCCAGCGTGCTGTATCCCAGAATGATCGGAACCGCGTGCCGCAAGTGTGCGTCTTTCAACGCATCGGTCGCCTCTTTGAGCCGCAGTAACGTCTGACGATACGCTTGGGGCAGGACATCGAGCAACGCATTCTTGAGCTGCTCACCCCCATAATTGGGTTCGGGGAAGCCATCTTCGGGTTTGGTCAAGTCGATGGGAATGAGCAGATCATACAGCCCCGTGAACGCTTTCGCCTGGTGATCGATTGGACGGCGAAGGTCGTCGGGGATGGCGGATTCGGTGTGTCTGGTATCCTCAGGCCCCACCGCGAAGGGATACGGTGTGGGGTGTGGTTGCCGCGGAATCGCTTCGTGGAGCGTGGTCACACAGAGTACGACCGGGCGGGTGGGGTTCGCGGCTCGCACGGCTTGGAGAGTCGAACGCACGTTCCCCTGAGCAAGATCGGTTACTTTCACCGTGACAATGACAGCGTGT
>JBGTAO010000592.1:0-8125 GCA_041749835.1 Gemmata sp.
CTTGCGGAACAGCGGCGAGACCAACATCGCTGCGGCGTTCCGCCGACTCGCTGCCGTACCACAAGAAGCGGTCAAACTCGTAACCCGTGTCGTCCTTCAGCTACTTTGAAAGACCCTGCGTCGCGCCCGCCGCAATTGCAACCGATATGATGGATCGATTCGTGGGCGGAGAACAAAGCGAGCAAGGCAAAGCCCTGGCGAGCATGCACCCGGTGGGTCGCATGGGGCGTGCCGAGGAAGTGGCCGCCGCGGTGCTGTATCTGAGTAGCGACGCCGCTTCGTTCACCACCGGAATCACGTTGCCCGTCGATGGTGGCTACCTCGCCAAGTAACAGCAATTGGCGTTAGTGCGGTACCAGGAAGAGCAGTGCGGTCGGGGCGACCGCGGGCCCAGGGAGCTTCGGTGAGCGAATGTTTTGGCGGAGGGCGTCAGCCCTCCGGTTCCCAGCAAAAGAGCGGTCGGGACGACCGCGGTCCAAGGATGTGGCCTCTTCCCCCTGGGACCGCGGGCTTCTAGCCCGCTCTTCGCTCACCCAATCCCTTCGCTATGCTGCAGTCGGGACGACCGCGGTCCCGGGAAGAGCAAGTGCGGCCGAGGCAAGCGTGACCCAGGGAGAACCGTACCCCGAAACTGCACGAGCGTTCCCCGCGAATCCAGCATTCGCAATCCGCTCAGCCACAGCAACACCGTACTGGCCGTGCCGAGGCCGAATTCGCGTAACCGGACAAACACCTCACCCGGAATCAGCGGAATCGCGGTGCCCAGACACCAGACAACCAACGGCACCGACACCGCGTGATGTGGCCAGGCATGCCCCGGACGATCGACTAACCCCTTCAGCCACAACGCACAAACCGCTGGCAACGCCATGGCGTAATGGTGAACATGCGACACCGGCGACGCCAGCACCATCACGAGCGTGAGGCAGCCCAGCAGCACCAGTTGATCGGGAATCGAATCGCGTGGAGCCTTCACCCCGATGGCCACGGTGGACAGTGTCATCAAGCCGATGATGGCCCAGTGCACGAGCCGGGTGGTACGGTCGGCAGCAGGTGGGCGAGTGGCCACGTTCGGGTTCCGCCAGTTATGCAGCACCGCTTGAAAGGAATGGCTATCGGTGGCTATGGTGTGCGTCAGTTCTTGGGCGCGTGTTTGATCGCCGCCACCCGTGGTGCCCGGTGTCAGCACTTGATGAACGAACTTTCTGTACTCATGAACAGTGCCGCGCAGGCCAAACACGCACGCGGGCAAAGCTCCAAGTATCAGCACACCACCGAGCACGCCACCGGCGAGCATGCGGCGATCGCGGTGGAGCACTGGGAAAAGCACCAGGTACGCCGGGATCAGCTTGACCGCAACCGCCGCCGCCAGCCAGACCCCGGCCAAGCGCTTCCGACCCGCAGCCCACGCCAGAAAGCAGGCTCCGATGAGTGCAGCGACCAGCGTATTCACCTGCCCATGCACAATGGTGTAGCCAATCCCGCCGACGCAGAGCACGAATGGCCCCACGCGAGCCGACCACCAGCGCCGGGTTCCGCGCCGGGCTTCGGGCACGATGCGGCGAGCCAGCGCTTCGATCAGCGCGAACGTAAAGCCGAAGCTCAGGACAATCCAGATGCCCACCGAGACCGGGTACGCGAGGTAACCAGCGCGCGGGTAGCCGGCCGGTGGATCGGCGAGCGGGATCAGGAGTAACGCGAACGGTGGCGGGTAACAGTAGTGCCAGCCGTTGTTGCAGGTGACGGCGTACATGTCGTGGCCTGTGCGGACGGCCCACGCGGCCCGGAGATACACCCCGAAGTCGGTCATCCGCCGCTTGAGAAAGCAGGAGCGAACTTCCGTCATCACGGCGTAATAGAGCACGAGTACAACGATGAGCCCCAGGAACAGCCGTTCCCAGCGGCCCAACCGGCGTTCACCGGGCAACAGCGCGTCGATTGCGTGCGAGTGTTGGGGTTTGTCCGCTTGCATGGCTGGGAGTTTACCGCAACGACTTTCTGCTGCGGAACCCCGATTGACCCGCCGTCGTCCCGATTGCTCGTGCTGCCCCTGAGACTGCGGTCGGCCCGACCGCACTTGCTCTTCCCGGGACCGCGGTCGGCCCGACCGCACACAACACGAAGAGCGGGCTAGAAGCCCGCGGTCCCAGGGGAAGATGCCTGCGGTCCCAGGGGAAGATGCCACCGCTCGTGCTGTTCCGTGGCACGTCGTGCCGTTTTCTCAATTTTGGCTCAAGTTCCCTTGCGTGGATGCAACTGCGAGGTATAAGCCCCGCGGAATCAAGCCCGATGTGAGGGAATCAAACATGACGCTCCAGGCGTTCTTCGGCAGGCGTTGGGTTCAGGTGTGCGGTGTCGCTGCTGCCGCCACAACGGGTTATCTGTTGGGTTTGACAACCGAACGCGCGACCGCTCAGCCGCCGGGTACGCTCCCGGCACCCGCACCCGCACCCGATAAGCGGGTCGTCGCCTACATTTACGGCAATGTCCCGGTGACCCGCGAAGAGTTGGGCGACTTCCTGATTGCTCGCGGTGGCTACGAGAAGCTCGAATTTCTGATCAGCAAGAAGATTGTCGAAGTCGAGGCGGCCAAGCGGAACATCACCGTCACGGCCACCGAGGTGGAAGTGGCGCTCAATGAAGACCTGCGAAGCCTGAACATGGACAAAGCTGGCTTCGTGAAGCACGTTCTGCCGCGCTACAACAAGACACTCTACGAGTGGTGCGAAGACGCCCTCAAACCACGAATTCTGCTCGGCAAGATGTGCCGTGATCGTGTCAAGGTGAGCGACGAAGACTTGCGCCGCGCCTTCGAGAATCGCCACGGCGAGAAGCGCCAGGCCAAGATCATCGGCTGGAACAAAGGCGACGAACGCATCGCGCAAAAGCAATGGGACGAAGCCCGCAAGGGAGAAACCCAGGCCGACCGCGATGTGAACTTCGATCGCGTGGCCCGCATGCAAAGCGACCCCAACCTGGCCGCCGCGTGTGGGATGGTCGCCCCGATCGGCCGCTACACCGAAGCCGAGAGTGACACGGTTGAGAAGGTGCTCTTCAGCCTGAAGGTGGGCGAGATGAGTCAACTGTTCGAGACCCCAGCCGGCATCATGTGCGTGAAGTGTGTCGGCATCATCGAGCCCGACAAGACCGTGACGCTGGAAAAGGTGCGAACGAACCTGGAACGGGAAGTCTTCGAGCGAAAGATGGACACCGAGCGGCCCAAGCTCTTCAACGAGCTGAAGAAGCTGGCTCAGCCAAACTTGCTCTTGAAGGGTCCACCGTCGTCGAAGGAGTTCCGCGAAGGGGTGTTGCAAGGGATTCAACAAACCGGTGGCGCTCCGATGCCCCCGGCACCCGGAACCCCACCAGCGACTACGACCACACCGCCGCCGGCTCCGCCGAAGCCGTAACGAGTGAACGGTAGCTCGTGCTGGCCCTTGCCCCGATCGCGCGGCAAGGGCCGCGTCATTTGGTCATTTCCCAGACGCGAACCGTGCCATCTCGGCCACCGGCGGCCAGAGTGACACCATCCGGGGCAAAGTGAACCGTGTGGAACGCCCGGCCACCGCGATAGGTGAAGATGTTCTTACCCGTGTCCACGTCCCAAACTCGGACAAGGCCATCGGAGCCTACACTGGCAATCCACTTGCCGTCTCCGCCAAAGCTCACGCCCCAGACGTCGCCATCGTGGGCTTTGATGGTTTGCAGTTGCGTACCGACATTGGGATTCCAGATCCGCACGGTGCCATCCCAGCCGGCGCTGGCGAGTTTGCTGCCATCGGGGCTGAAGGCCACAGAATAGACCGCTCCCCGGTGCTCGGCGAGTTCCAACCACTTGTCCGGCGCTTTCTGGCGATCCCACTCGATCTTGCGCAAATCCCACAGCTTCACCGAACCATCGGAACCGGCGCTGGCGAGCTTTTCGCCATTGGGGCTGTACGCCAGTCCGTGAACGGTGCCGCGGTGGCCCCGCAACTCGACGGGAATCTGGCTCATCAGATCCCAGACCCGCACCGTGGAGTTTCGATCGCCGGTTGCCAGTTGGTTCCGCGTGGGGCTGAACACGGCGGCCTTGGTGGAACTCGGTTGCGGGAAGCTCAACTCGGGCTGGAACGATTTGAGGTTCCAGATGGTGACCGCGGCATCGTCGCAGGCCGTCACGAGCAAGCGGCCATCAGCCGAGACATCGGTGGTCCAGATGTTGCCATCCTGGCGCGGTTCCAGTGTGCGGAAGACGGTCGATTTATTGAGATCCCAGACCCGGATGGAGCCGTCTTCCGTGCCCACGACAAGCCGATTCGATGGCATCGTCGAAGGTACGAGCCCCCAGACGAGCGGCTCCGCAGGCATGAAGGCCAGCGACCAGACCGCGCCGGAATTACTCTGAAGCGTCACGCTCGGCGGCGGCCCCGGATCGAGTTCCACCGGCGCTGCGAGCGTCGCCGTTCCGGGAACAGGCACCTCGACTCGCTGTTCCACCACCTGCGGCGGCCACAGTGACACGGCCAGCGCTCCACCCAGTAACGCACCCCCGATCCAGGGGAGCGTGCGCAGCGCCACCGACTTCCAGCAGATGTGTTTCTGTTTCCGTGAACCCGTGCCCGAACGCGATGCCGACGACGGACACACTTCAGCCGGCACATCCAGTGGCGATAGCGCATTAGCCCGTGAGAGCTCGAGCGCGAACGCCTCCGCGACCTCAGACGCACTCTGATAGCGATCGGCCGGATCTTTCGCCAGGAGCCGATCGATGATCTCGGAAATCCCTTGGGGCACATCCCGGTTCGTTCGGTGCAGTGGCAACGGCGATTCATCGGCCACGCGGCGCAAGACCACGAGCGGCGTCTTGCCATCGAATGGCGCCTTCCCGGTTGTCGCTTCGTAGAGCACGCTTCCGAGGCTGAACAGATCGGCGCGGTGATCGATATCATCGCCGCGAGCCTGTTCAGGTGCCATGTACAGCGGCGACCCGGCCACGAAGCCTGTACGGGTGAGCTTCACATCCTCAGCGGCACGCGCCAGACCAAAGTCGGTGAGCTTCACCCGATCGACGGGATCTTCGAGCAGAATGTTACCTGGCTTGATATCGCGGTGAATCAGGCCACTGGTGTGGGCCGCAGCCAACCCGGCGGCCACCTGCATCCCGAGCCGCGCCACGTCGATCGCCGGAAGCGTGTTGACCCGCCGAAGCCGCTGTTCCAGCGACTCACCATTGACCAGTTGCATCACCAGATAGGGCAGCCCCGAATGCTCGTCTTCATCCACCTGGTGTACGGCCACGAGGTTGTCGTGGGTGACGGCAGCGGCGGCACGCGCCTCGCGGCAGAATCGCTGGCGGGCGACCTCGTTGTTAGCCAACTGGGGGTCGATCACCTTGATCGCAACATCGCGTTCCAGGCACGGATCGTAGGCATGCAAGACCACGCCCATCCCGCCACGCCCCACCACGCGAATGATGCTAAACGTACCGAGCTTGCCCAACCGGCCGGGCTCGTCGGGCGGTTGCAGGAAGTCGAGGTTCAGATCCTCCGTGTGCGGCGTTTCGGCCGATCCGTTCATGAACAGCGCGGTTCGCCGAAGTTCCTCCTCGGCATTCTCGAGCGCCTTGTAGTAAGCGGAATCGGAGGGGGGTGTGTCCTTGTGGCACTCGCGGAGTTTCTCAGCCAGATCGTCGCCTGCCGCCAGGGCGTCGAGCCGGCACCGACAGTTCGAACACGAACCGATGTGCTCGGCAATCGCGGCGGAACGGGCTTCCGTCAAGCGGCCTCGGAGCAACCGTTCCAGCTCCTCATTCGGCGGGCAATGTGTTGTGGTAACATCCAAAGGCATTTCGATAATCTCGCGGAAGCGGAATCACATCAACTCGCACGGAGAGAATCCGAGATCTGGGCCGACGCGGCGGGCTACCATCCGGCCATCCGGCCCGCAACTCACGGCCAGGCCGCCCCATTCATCGATCTCGGGCCGTAGCCTCGCTCTCTTCGTCCTCGATCATCTTATGCACCTCGTCGCGCAGTCGGGCAAGCACACGGCTCTTGGCAACATAGACAGCGCCGGGAGTCATCTTGAGGCCAGCACCCACTTCGGCAGCCGGTCGCCCGACCACAGCGGTTTCCCAGAAGGCACTCCAGGTGGCCGGCTGGAACTCACCTTGGATACGCTCCATGGCTCGAACGCTAAATCGACGCTGGTACTCCTTCTCCCACTCGGCATCCGGCCCTTCGCTGTCGTCGCGGGCGGGGGTCGCATCGAGCCGTTCCTGGGAATCGGTATCTCCCGTGCCGCGCGGCCGATTCCGCTGAGAACTCAAAAAGTTGTAAACCTTGTTCCGGGTGACCGTGTACAACCACCCGCGGAACGTGCCACGCTTCGGATCGTACTCCATACGGTGCGCATTGCGAGCGACACTGCGCATGACATCCTGCATCAGATCCGCAGCATCCGCATCTTGGAGCCCACGGTTGCGGGCGAAGCGGTAGACCACAGGCCCGTACAGTTGTACGAACTCCCGCCATGCGTCCACGTCCCGGCCATCCCGGATTCGTGCCAGCAAGGTAACCCGGGTGAGCGGCGGCTCGGCCATACGGGAATACCCGAAGTGCAGGGACAACATTACACGCCCGACGAAGGGAGGGACGGCGGCGGGCACCAGATTATTTTATGATATGGCGGTTGTGCCGTTTGGGACCACCTCAAGGATTGGCCCACCAGCCGCATCGCCTGGACCGATCCAGCAACCTTCAACTCCCCGCGGCATAAGCCTTCTGGAAGGCTGCAACTCCCGAGCCAAGTTGGAGTTTGAAGCCGCTTTCGTGTAGGACCAACTCCAGCGCTGCCAGCGCGCCAAGCACGTCGAAGGCATCGGTGTAGCCCATGTGGGAGAGCCGCCAGATTTGGCCCTTCAACGTGTCTTGCCCGTCCGCAAGCTTGAAGCCGTGTTGCTTCTCCAGCTTCTTCAGCGTGGCACTCCCATCGAGGCCGTTTGGCACCGTAATCACTGTCAGCGCGTTGTTCGGCTGCTCCGCAAACAGCGCCAACCCCATGGCCTGCACGGCGGCTCGACAAGCCGTGGCCATGCGAGCGTGCCGTGCCCACAGGTTCTCGATTCCCTCGGCGCGAATGCGCTTCAGACTCAGACGTTGAGCCTTGATCAGCGTGTTGGCCGGCGTGAATGGTGTATCGCTATCCGCGTACGTCTTCTTGTAGCGGCGCAGATCGAAGTAGAAGCTGCGAATGGGGGTAGCCTCGATCTTCTTCCACGCTTTCTCGCTCACCGAGACAAACGCCAGCCCCGGTGGCAGCATGAGCGCTTTCTGCGACCCGGTCACGCAGACATCGATCTTCCACTGATCGACGCGGCACTCCATGGCCCCAAGCCCACTGATGCCATCGACGACGAACAGGGCGTTGGTCTTGGCAACCAACTCCCCGAACGCAGCCAGATCGTGGCCCACGCCGGTGCTGGTCTCACTGAGTGTCGCAAAGACCGCCTGGGCATCGGGGTGCTTGCCGAGAGCTTCGGCCAACATCGCGGGTGTGACCGCTTTCCCGTAAGGCACTTCCACCGCGACGATGTTGGCACCAAAGGCCTTCAAGATGCCGCGCCAGCGTTCGCCCCAGCGCCCCGCCGTGCACAAGATCACCTTCTCGCCCGGGGCCAGCGTGTTGGCAACCGCGGCCTCCATCCCTCCGGTGCCGGAACTCGTGAGGGTGTAGACGGGCTGGGTAGTTTGGAAAACATATTTCAGATCTTCCGAGACCTCGGCGAGGATCGCCTTGGCCTCGGCGGCACGGTGATAGGTCACCGGCTTGGCGAGTTCCAGGAGCGTTTCTTCGGGAACGGGGGTCGGGCCCGGTGTGAACAGGCGGGGCTTCATCAGTCGGGTCATCCTGTGGGGTCTTTGGTCCATTCGGTGTTGTTGTATGCCCGGTCAAGACCCGTGGCGCGAAGACGTATCAGTCATGACGGGTACTGGGTGCTCGAAGTTCGATTGATATCGGAAACAACTCTGGAACCGATCGCAACGATTGCACGATACTACGCTAGTTGCATTTCACCTCACCCGGCCTTCTCAGGGCTCGCTCGATGCGCACCGCGGTCTTCATGTGCGTCCTCCTGAGCCCC
>JBGTAO010000593.1:0-3765 GCA_041749835.1 Gemmata sp.
CGATGCTCGTCCCCGGAGTGCTACTGACGTAGCAACCGCGGTGTGTACGATCCGTGAGGATGCCGAGCAACGAGCCCGTCAGGCGGAACTCGAACGAGTGAGGGCTGAAGGAGAGCAGATACGAGCTGAATTGCAGGTGACTGAGCAACGGAAACGACGTCGAATACAACTGGCCTTGCTTGGTGCCGTTATGCTCCTGATGACTGCGGGATTCGCCTTCGCTTGGTGGCAAGATCGGCAGGCGACCACGCGACGAAATGAACAAGCTCAACTGGACACAGAATTGGACTCGCGGCGCACACGGACAACCATTGGTGTCGCGGCCGCATTGGCTGAGGCCAGAACCCGAATCTCTGAGGGATGGACGCAGGTCGACGACCCCGCGCGGATGAGTAGCGCCAATGATTATGCCATGACCGGGCTACGACGAGCTGAGGGACTGATCAACAACGGAGAACCGACCCCCGTGGTACTTCTGGAGATAGCCACAGTTCAGAAGGAAATCCAGGAGTTGCATCGACACACCCGCCTACTCGTCGCTGCGGACGCGGCGATGGTGTACTTTGCAGAAACGGATGACAAAAGGGGTTGTGTGGATCGGCTCATCACCGCGTTCCAGCAGTTCGGATGGGATCTGACTGATGCCAGAATTGATATGATCGTCGATGAATTACTGACCAGTCGGGTGCAGAAGAAAGTACTGGGTTTTCTGTCGGAGGTAAAACTCCATTCACAAGGATCGGAATCAGCAACAATTGAGCGGATTATCCGCCTCACACGGCAAAGAGCGGGCGGTCACTTGGCTCGCTGGCAAAACTTACTCGATCAGAACGAAACTGAAGCGCTCATCGCGTTCGCTTCTGCACCTGAAACACTTGATCTCGGAACGGAACTTCTCCGGGAACTGACTCGCAACCTACGAGACCGAGGTCAAACCACTCCGCGATTGATGCTTCTGCGCCGAGCGATTGAAAAGTATCCCCACGACGTCTGGTTAAGGTTTTACTTGCTCTTGGCGTGCAACGCCGCAAATCCGCCACGGAAGTTGGAAGCACTCCAGCAAGCGAGCGCGCTCTCCGCTCTTTGTCCCGAGAGTGCTCTGTATCGCATTACGCTGGCTAACGCACTTGCGAATAGCGGAGCCAAGGAAGAGGCCCTGACGAACTACAAGCAAGCCATTCAGCTCAACCCGAGTAATCCGCGCTACTACAACGATTTCGGTAGTGCGCTCCTCAACTTCGGAGACTTGGAGGGAGCTATTACCACCTACAAGGAGGTCCTCCGCCTCGAACCAAGGTCCAGTATGACCTACACCAACCTGGGGCTTGCCCTGGCGAGGAAAGGCGATGGTGACGGTGCCATCGCAGCCTTCAAGGAAGCCATCCGCCTCGATCCTCAGAACGCGAGTGCTCACCACAAACTGGGTAACGCACTTAAGAAGAAGGGCGACCTCAGCGGAGCAGCAAACACACTTCGCACCGCGGTCAATTTGAACCCGAAAAGTGCACCTTTATTACGAGACCTGGGACAGGCCCTCGTTGCCAACGGCGACCGTACCGGGGCAATTGAATCCTATCGCAAAGCAATCGCGATCGAACCAAAGCACGCGTTGACTCACCTCTGGCTGGGAATGGATCTTCGAAATCGTGGTGATTGGGATGAAGCAATCGCGGAATTGCGACAGGCCATCGATCTCGCCCCGACGTTTGCACCAGCTCACGAGCACCTTGGCCATACCCTAATGATCAAGAAAGACTTCAGTGGCGCGATGATTGCTTTTGGTGAAGCAGCCAGACTCGAACCAAAGCACTCCGGGCACCTGAAGAACCTTGCTATCGCAACCAAAGCCAAGACGCAGCATGACTCAGATACTATTCGCATCGCCCCGCCACCCCGAGCGGTGAAGCCGCCACGACAGTGATTGAAGTGGCTTCCACTTCCGTTGCAGACCGTCGGTTGCGGCTGGTAGAATGAGCGTGTTCTCAGGAGGGAATACCAATGTCGATCACGATTACCGATCCCGCGTTGCTCGCGCAGTTGCGGCAAGCGGGCACTGTCGTCGAGCTCAAGGATCCGGACGGCAACGTTCTCGGCACCTTCGAGGCTGAGAACCGTGGCAAGTTGCCACCGGGTGTCAAATCACCGTTTACTCGAGAAGAGATGGAGGAGCGCCGCAAGCAACATCGCACCGGCCGCCCCCTCAAGGACATCCTCCGTGATCTGGAGTCACTGGGATGAGTTATCTCGTCGAGTGGACTGTTGAAGCGGAAAACGATCTCGCGAGCTGTTGGACGACGCTGCGTGACCGTAGTGCTGTCACAGTGGCAAGCCAGTGGCTCGATGTGCAACTCTCAATCGATCCGATACATTTTGGAGAACCATGGGCATCGTCTGTCCACCGAATCGCCGTCCAGACTCCCATCGGTGTGGAGTTCGAAGTCATCGAAGATGATAAACGGGTGATCGTCCACGGTGTCTTCGCTGTCGATTGATCACCTGCCATTTCGCCGGACCCACTCGGCACAACTCCTGCCACAATGGCACCACTTCTCGGGTTGCCTCTCGACTACCTTGCCGCAAATCCATTGCCGGAAACAACTAATAAACTCTCGATTGCGCGGCACGAACGTTGCAGGCGATCCCCCGACGATCCCCACAGAACCGGGCGAATCGAAAGGACACCACACATGGCTTCCAAGCAACTTTCCTATGCCGACGACGCACGGCAAAAGCTTCTCACCGGTGCCAGCAAACTGGCTCGCGCCGTTCGCAGCACACTCGGGCCGCGTGGCCGCAACGCCGTGCTCGATAAGGGCTGGGGCGCTCCCAACGTGACCAAGGACGGTGTAACCGTTGCCGAAGAGATCGAACTGAAAGATCCGTTCGAGAACATGGGCGCTCAGCTCGTCAAAGAAGCGGCCTCCAAGACCAGCGATGTCGCTGGCGACGGCACCACCACAGCCACGGTGCTCGCCGAGTTCATCTTCCGGGAAGGGCTCAAGGGCGTTGCTGCTGGCCACGATCCCATGGCGTTGGTCCGCGGCATTCAAAAGGGCGTCGAGCTGGTTGTCGATGCGCTCCACAAGCAAGCCGAACAGATCGACCCCAAGGACTCCAAGAGCATCACGGAAGTCGCATCGATTGCGGCCAACAACGACAAGGAAATCGGCCAGAAGCTCGCCGAGGCGATGAAGAAGGTTGGTGCGAAGGATGGCGTGATCACGCTGGAAGAAGGCAAGACCGCCGAAACCGTGGTCAGCGTGGTCCAGGGTATGCAGTTCGACCGCGGCTACCTCTCGCCGCACTTCGTGAACAACCAGGAAGATGTCTCCTGTGAGTTCGAGAACCCGTACATCCTGATCTTCGAAGAGAAGATCAGCACCGTGAAGTCGATGATTCCGCTGCTGGAATGG
The DNA here is from genome assembly GCA_041749835.1 of Gemmata sp. GTDB lineage: Bacteria > Planctomycetota > Planctomycetia > Gemmatales > Gemmataceae > Gemmata. Next base: position 3,414 of record JBGTAO010000593.1, read on the forward strand.
GCCAGCAAGCAGAAGGAGCCGCTGCTCCTCATCGCCGAAGACTTCGAAGGCGAAGCCCTCGCGACGCTGGTGCTGAACAAGCTGAAGGGGATCCTTCAGGTTTGTGCCGTGAAGGCTCCCGGCTACGGCGACCGCCGGAAGGCCATGCTCGAAGACATTGCCGTGCTCACCGGCGGCAAGGCCATCTTCAAGGATCTCGGCGTGCAACTCGACGCCACCACCGAAGTGAAGGGCCAGCAGGTTCCGACGGTTGTCGCGGACAAGTACCTCGGCCGGGCAAAGAAGGTTCGCATCGACGCCGAGAATACGACCGTCACCGAGGGCAAGGGCGACAACAAGGCCATCGAGGGCC
>JBGTAO010000594.1:0-30270 GCA_041749835.1 Gemmata sp.
ATGTGGTGTCGCAAGATCCCGCTCAAGGGTTTGCACAAGTCCCGGAACCGATCCGAGTACGCGTGCTCCAGATTGCGGCGGAGTGGCTCTCGATCAGTAAGAAAGCTGCTGCTGCTGGTACCGTCGCTTCCCACCTGGCCACGAACGCCAGCGTAAGCGACGCCGAGAACCTCTTTATCGCAGCTCAGATCCTGGCTCGTTGTGGGATCGCACCGGAATTGACCGATACCGCGCGCCCCACGTATTCGGCAGAGGCACTGAAGGTGTTGCAACGGGCTGTGAGTGCTGGCTTCAACGATCGCAATGCACTGAGCGGCTCCGAGTGGGAGCCGCTCCGGCAACAACCCGCGTTCCTAAAGCTCGATCAGCAGATGGCTGCAGCTTTACCCGTCGCCCCAGCTCCCCGCCGCAAGTAACGCCTGCAGTGCGTTACTGAATGATGCAGCCCCGATCCCCGCCGAGGGCACCGCCACCGTTGGTGTGGATCGGCACCGTGCCGAGTGGGATTGTGAGTCGATCGAGCATCAGCGTCACCAGTTCTTCCATCATGGCGATCCAGCTCACCGGTTGATCGAGCCGTTCCGGATTCGTTCGAGCTGGTGCAACCGGTTGCACCAGGTACCCAACCGGCGCTTGTTGCGCTTCGTGGAACTGCTGTGCCACCGGGTTCGGCTCCCGCCCTTCCACGAGTGGATTGATTGGTGGTTCCGCCCAAGCCACTCCAACAACCAGAAACACAACCCCCAAGACCAACCACCCAGTTTGCCCGCGCATCAGTATCCTCCGTGAACAGGGGCCTCCCCACGACCCCCGAGTCTGGGCAGCCATACCGTGTGGCGGCACACTCACAAGGGGAATGCCGGAATTCGATTGAGATGGTGTGCCAATCGCCGCCACTTGAACGATTCCATTGGGAATGCCCGTGTTGCTATTGACCCCCTGGTGAGCCGCGATATGGTCCGCGTCCTGAACAACACACTTGGAACGTGCTGTGCCGGGCCGGTTCGGGGGAATCGGTCGGGCAAAGAGATTCACTCGCCGAACAGAGGGGGCGCGGATGAACCGGGCGTGGCTTCGCATGGCCGCACTGGCTGTCGGGTTGGTCGGCGGGGTCGTCGGCTGCAAGGGCACCGACGCGGAGACTTCGAAGATCCAGGGCCGCTCCCAGGTGGGAGAAGAGTCCGTGATCGATCTCGATGGCTCCACGACTGTCGGTCGCAAAACTGCCATTGGCAACACCGAACCGATTAACGTCAGCGGTGTCGGACTCGTTTACGGCTTGCCAGGAACCGGGAGCAGCGCACCTCCTGGCGGCTGGCGCATCATGCTGGAAAACAACCTCAAGAAGAATAAGCGCGAGCAGCAACTGAGTATTCGGGAATTGCTCGATGATCCCGCACGGTCGACCTCGCTCGTGTTGGTGTCCGCTGTGATCCCACCGGGTGCACGCAAAGGTGACCCGATTGATGTTCAGATCACACTGCCCGAAGAGAGCAAGACAACGAGCCTCAAGGGTGGCATTCTCTACCCGTGCGAATTGTTCACCTCCGATACCACTGGCAACCTGAAGTCGATGATGCATGAAGGTCGCGTCAGTGGTCCGAGCGGCGATCTAAAGCTCGGTGATAAGTGGGCACTCGCTACGGGGCCAGTGATTGCCGGGCAATTCGTTCCCACGGGTGGGAAGGCCGCACCCGAGACCGATGCCGAGGGGCAGCCGGTCTTCAAGATTGGGCGCATCTGGGGCGGCGGTCAGGTCCTGCAATCACGCCCGTACTTCATTCTGCTCAACCCGGGTGATCAGAACCCGCGCATGGCCGCGACCGTTGCCGAGCGACTGAACAGTACCTTCCATGCCACGGCTGAGCCGAATCTCAAGGTAGCCGACGCCAAATCGCGTGAATTGATCCTGACGCATGTTCCGTTCGCCTACCGGAACAACCATTACCGGTTCCTGTTGGTGGCGCGGCAAGTGCCGATCCTGTCGCCCGCCGCAGACAGTTTGGTGCGCAGGGATCTCGAAGAGGAATTGCTCGATCCGGCGACCACTTTGCTGGCCGCCGTGAAACTGGAATCGCTGGGCAATTCGAGCCTGCGGAGTTTGCGGATTGGCATCGAAAGCCCCTCGCCCTGGGTTCGCTTTGCTTCCGCCGAAGCACTCACCTACCTGGGCCAAACGGATGGCGCTGCGGAACTCGCCCGGTTGGCCGAGGATCACCCGGCATTGCGTGCGAACTGCCTGAAAGCACTCGCCGCGATGGACGACTCGGCGTGTACCGATCGGTTGGTGGAACTGATGGGTTGCCATGAGAGCAACCTCCGGTACGGGGCGTTCCTGGCGCTGCGGATGGCCGATGAGAACAACTCGGCTGCCCGGGGAATCCTGGTGAATAACTTGTTCTGGCTCCATCGTGTCGCTCCGGGTAGCCCAGGCATGATTCACCTCACAACCGATCGACGCTGTGAAGTGGTGCTGTTCGGTGATAACCTGAAGTTACGTGGCCCGTTCACGCTACCGGTGGGTTCCGAGTACACTGTTCACCTACCCGCGGGGGGAGCCGAGGCCACGGTGACCCGGATCGTGAACGTGAAGGGCGACATGGAAGAGAAGAAGTTGGCCTGTAAGTCCACCGATCTCGCCGATGTGATTGTGACCATCGGTCGGTTGGGCGGCGGATACAATGAAGCAGTTGAGTTGATTCAACGTGCGGATCGGGCACAAGTGCTAACCGCGTCGGTCGTGATTGATGCAATCCCGTCCGAGTTCAATGTTCGCCAACTGGCCGATTTCGCCTGGCAAGATCCCACGCTCACCCGGGCAAACCTGGCCATTGCAACAGCAGGTGTGGTGCGCCCCGATATCGATGCCGATGGCTTTGATCTGCCGCCGCAGCGAACGGAGTCGGCCGCCCTGGTGACACCGCTGCCGCCCCGGCCGCCGCTGAACCGCGATCCGGGCCGCATCTTTGGGCCGAAGCGGCACGATATCCCTGCGATTGATCCGGGCGTGATCCCGGCGGGCGGGGAGTAACCCGAGTTACCACGCAACCACCCGGAGGCCAATCACCGCGATCGGAAATCGGCGCGTTGACTGGCCTCCACTCGTTCCTGCATCGTTCACCGCTCTGGTAGCTCATCGACCATGCTCAAGCGACTTGAACTTGTCGGCTTCAAATCCTTCGCCGAGAAGACGCGCATCGATTTCACTCCAGGAATTACTGGCGTGGTCGGTCCGAATGGTTCGGGCAAGTCTAACGTGGTCGATGCCGTCCGCTGGATTCTCGGAGAGCAATCGGCCAAGAGCTTGCGTGGTGGCGAAATGGCCGATGTCATCTTCAACGGTTCCAGCTCACGCAAAAGCCTGGGCATGGCCGAAGTCACCGTCACGTTCGATAACATGCGGCGGCTCTTGACGCTGGACGCCGACGAGGTGCAACTGACCCGGCGCGTTTATCGTGATGGCACGGGTGAGTATCTCATCAACGGCCAGATGGCCCGTTTGCGCGACTTCAAAGATATGTTCCTGGGCAGTGGTGCCGGTGCCGGGGGCTACACGATCATCGCGCAGGGACGAGTCGATGAACTACTCCAGTCGTCCACCAAAGATCGCCGCGAAATCTTCGACGAAGCCGCGGGCATCAGCCGCTTCAAGGCGAGAAAGAGGGAGACGCTCCAGAAACTGGCCACTGTCGAGCTGAACCTGACACGCTCGCAGGACCGCCTCGGGAGCTTGGAAACGCAACTCCGCACCCTGCGCATGCAGGCAGCCAAAGCCCAGAAGCACCAGGAATACTCCAATCGCCTGCGCGACTTGCGAGTCGGTTTCGGGCTTCGCGAATACCGGGAGTTGACGACGGCGTTCGAGGCGGAACAACACGTTCTCCAGGAACTGCAATCCGAGGTGGCCGGCGTCAATCGCCAGACCGGCGAACTGGAGAAAGCATTACGAGAGCTTGATCGTGAGTTGACACGCTCCGAGGGTGGATTACGGCATCAAGAAGGCCGCCTGGCCGATGCTCGCCAGCAAATCGCAACTTACGATGCCAACTGGAAGCACGAACGCTCATCTTCAGCCGAGTACCAGGCGGAATTGCTCAAGCTGGGGCGACTGGTTGCAGAACTGGGCTTCCGCACCAAGTCGCTGGAAGCCGACGCAAAACGTGCGGCCACGGAAGGCGAGACTTTGGCCGAGCGACTCGCCGCCGAGCAGCACGCCGCGGACAGCGCGACCGAAGCCCTTACCCGCGCTCACGAACACGTGACCGAATTGGACCGCGAAGCGGGCACGCTTCGTGAGAACCAGTTTGAACTGGTCGGCCAGGCTGCTGCTGCGCGATCCACAGCAACGGCGAGCCTGGAACAGGTTGAACGACTCCAGAAGGAATACACCCGGAAGCGTGGCGACATCGAGCAAAACACCGCACGCCGTACCACTCTGGCCGAAGCCCTCGATCGGCAATCCCGAGCCGATGCCGACCTGCAAGTGCGGATGTCTGCGACCCGAGAACGCCTCGCGCAATTTCACCAAACACGCGATGAATTGGCAGAGCGTGTCGGTGAGGTCCAAACGGCACTCGAAGGACTGCGTGTGCAACAGGGCGATTTGCGAGGGCGAATCGAGATCCTGGAGAACCTCGAACGCTCGCTCGATGGACTGGGCGCGGGAGTGCGCGTGGTGTTGGAGCAGTTACAGCGGGCGCACTTGGCGGGTGAAACCCCATTCCCGGTGTTCTCGCAAATAATCGGGTTGGTTGCCGATTTACTCACCGTTCCGCACGACATGGCATCGCTCGTGGAACTGGCACTGGGCGACGCAACCCAGCGGTTTGTTGTTCGCTCTCCCGATGCGGTCAACGCGGTTGCGATAGCCATCACCGATGCGCCAGGCCGGGTGGGTCTGATTCCCTTGAACAGCGTACTTCCGCCGAACTCGGGAACCGTGTTGCCGCGGACACTGGCCGCCGTGGTCAGCAGTGAGGAGCCCGCATTACCCGAACAACTCCTGGGAAATGTGCTGCTCGCCGATACTTTTGCCGCGGCGCGACAGCTCCAGACGCAATTCCCGACTGCCCGAATTGTCGCCCGCACGGGTGAGCTTCTGGAACCGGATGGTACGGTCATCGTCGGGTCACCGAACGCTGAAGCGGGACTGGTGTCGCGGAAAAGTGAACTGCGCGAGTTGCGCGAACAGTCCGGGCTCCTGGCACAACGGGTCACCGCTACCGAACGGCAACTGGTCGAATTACGGCGTGAAGCGGATACGACGGACGGCTCGATCGAGGCAGTCGAGTCGGAACTGGAGCTGCTCTCGGGCGAGGTTGGGGATCTCCAGCAGACGATCGCGCGACAACGTCAGCAAGTCGAGCAACTGGACGAAATGGTTGAACTGCTTCAGAGTGAAGCCGGGTTTCTGGAGAGCGAGGTGCAGCGTGGCGAGGCGGCCTGGGTGAATGCCAAACACCAGGCGGAACAGGCTGAGCATGCTGCCGTGGAATTGCGGGAACGGCTCACAGCACTTCAGGATCAACTTCGCACTGCTGAGCAGACGCGCGAAACCGCCCAGCAAGCACACACCGCAGCCCAGGTTTCTCTGAGCCGGGCGACCGCTGAACGTGATCGCATCCGCGAGCGCCAGACACAACTGGAAGGCGAACTCCGCAAACGCCGCGTCGAAGCGCTCGACCTGTCCGCGGCGGATCGAACGACCCGGAACAAATTGCACGAAAGCACACTCGCCCAGCTTCGAGCCAGTGCTGCACAAGCCGAAGCCTATCGCGAGAAGGAACACCGCGAACGCCTGGCTGGTGAACTTGCCGCCAAAGCCACGGCCGATCGGCTCGCACGGGAGAGCACGCAAGAGCAACTCCACGCGCTGCGCACTGGCTGGCAAGTCCGTCAGGCTCAGGCTCACGAGAAAGAACTCGCGGTTCACGATCTTCAATCCAAGCGCGACGCGATCGCCGATCGATTGCGAGAAGATTACGGAATCGAACTTGCGCAGCTCACTCTCGAACCACAAACACTACCAGAAAGTCTTGCGGCTGATCCTGCTCCCGACGAACCGATCACTGTGACTGAAGCAGAACCATCAGCCGAGCCGAGTGTCGAAGTGATTGCCGAGCCGGAAGCCACGTTGACCCCGGCCGAAGTGCAAAGTGAGATCGAGGAACTGAAACGCAAGATCGCTCGGTTGGGCAGCGTGAACATGGAAGCGCTCGAAGAGTTGGTGCGAGTCGAATCCGAGTTCACGAACTTGCGCACGCAGCACGACGACTTGAACGCGGCCCGGAAATCGCTGCAAGATGTCATTGATGCCATCAACACGGATAGCCGAAAGCTGTTCATTGACACACTGGCCGCAGTGCGTGGGTATTTTCAGGAACTGTTTCGCAAGCTGTTCGGTGGTGGCCAGGCCGACATCGTTCTGGAAGATGAAGCCGATGTGCTGGAATCGGGCATCGAGATCACGGCCCGCCCACCCGGCAAGGAACTCCGCTCGCTCTCGTTGCTATCCGGTGGGGAGAAGACGTTGACCGCGGTTGCGCTGCTGCTGGCGATCTTCCGGAATAAGCCAAGCCCGTTCAGCATTCTCGACGAGGTCGATGCGGCACTCGACGAAGCGAACACGACACGTTTGGCTGGTGTGCTGCGCGAGTTTCTCGATCAAAGCCAATTCATTGTTGTGACGCACAAGAAGCGCACCATGGCCGCCGCCGACCGCCTCTGGGGTGTGACCATGCAAGAAAGTGGCGTGACTCGCCTGTTGCCCATGCGCTTTGAAGACTGGCCCGACGAGCCAGCGGAATCGGAACAGGTCGCGTGAGCGTTCTGGCTTCACGTGTGTGCCTCTGCCGCGTGTCGTGCATCCTGGATCTGCTTGGCGAATCGTTCCGGATGCCGAACTCCGGTCAATCGAACGACCCGATCCGCGGTTTTCACCTCGATCCAACCAATTCCCAAAAGCCTCGAAACAAGACTCGCACCGCTGTTGATCGCGCGAATGTCGTGCAAGGGAATGTGCGGCACGGGCTGGGTCAGAAATCCAGAATCGACCAGGAGTACGCGATCGGTGAGCCGATAAACCCGTGTGACGGTTCGTTGCAGAAACACAGCGATCAAGCCCGGCCAGATCCCCCACGCGAGAGCAAACACGACGAGTGAGCCCAAACGATTATTCAACCCCATCAGAGGATCGAGGAACCATTTCCCGGTCCAGAGCAACAGCGAAATACTTGCCGCAAACACCAGTGCGGGTGCCATGGCACGGGGGTGATAACCCACCCACGCGAGATCGGTCAGAGCAGGATCAGCGAGACGGTTCCGATCGACCATCAAAGCCTCCCGAATGGCATCGGTCTGCCCGGCCTTGGCGCAACGTTAAGGAACTTCTGCAGACAAATCTCAATCAGTGTCTTCACTTTCACGATCAATGGGTGTACATTCTTAGTCGAGTGAAGCATCGCCCAAATCACAATTCTCGTCACCCATGCGAACCATCGTATGAACTATCTCCTCCAGCGCCGACAAAACCTGATTCAGAGCCAAAAAAAGCAATCGATCGATGCGTTTCTTGTGACGTCTCCGGTCAATGTCACCTACTTAACGGGTTTCACCGGGGACTCCAGCTTCTACGTCGGTACCCCGAAGCAGAGTATCCTGGTCAGCGATAGCCGCTTCGAAGAGCAGATTCGCGAGGAATGCCCCGGCCTCGATGCCCACATCCGGCCACACAACAAGACAACTTACGAAGCAACCGCTGAGGTGTTGACCAAGTCGGGCGCGAAAACGGTTGGTGTAGAAGGTAACCGGCTGACACTGGAAGAACTCGAAAGCCTCAAGGAGTTGGCCCCGAAGATCACGTTCGTGCCGTTGCACAATGTCGTGGAATCGCAGCGTGTCGTCAAGGATCCGTCTGAAATTGAGCGGATTCGGGAAGCGGTCCGGGTAGCCGAGCGGGCGTTCCGGATGTTCTCTGCGACACTGCGTGAGGCCGATACTGAAAAGGACATGGTGGACGCTCTGGAAGGGTTCGTGCGCCGGGCCGGTGGCCGCGGTACTTCGTTCCCGCCGATCGTCGCTGTGGGTGAACGGGGCGCGTTGCCGCATGCGCCCCCCACATCCAAGATCCTGGGCGATGGTAGCAAGTTGCTCATCGATTGGGGTGCTGATCTGCTCTATAAGTCGGACTTAACACGCACCCTGCGCAGCCCGTTCGGCACGGCTCCGTCACGCCGCAACAAGTTCGAGCGTGTTGGGTTCGATTTCGAAGAGATCTATGGCATCGTGCTCGAAGCACAAAACGCCGCACTGGCAGCGATCAAGCCGGGGGTGCCGGCCAAGGAAGTGGATGCCGCGGCTCGAAAGGTCTTCGCCTCGGCCAAACTGAAGCATCAGTCCGACGTCAAGCTGGGCGAGTACTTTACCCACGGTCTGGGTCATGGGATCGGCCTGGAGATCCACGAAGCTCCGCGGATTCGGGCGAACTCCGAAGACATCCTGGAAGCGGGGATGGTGATCACGATCGAACCCGGCCTCTACATTCCGGGCTGGGGCGGTGTCCGCATCGAAGACGATGTTCTTGTGACCCATAGCGGTGCCACACTCCTGACGACACTGTCGCGTGAAATCGGGTCAATTGCGGGTTGATCGTGGGCCGAGAATGATGCTTGAGGCTTGGCCGTCTGGGCTCCCGGGGCGTACATTACTCTACTCTTCCCCGGTTCAGGACCGGGTTACGCCCTTGGGAGTTTTGCGGTGGCCGACGAGAAACGGGATCCCCCCCGGCCGTTCGATGTACGGACGGTCGAGTATCTGTTGAAGTTGATGACCGAGCACGATCTCGCCGAGGTCGAACTCAAGGAAGGCGATCAACGGATTCGCCTTCGTAAAGGCTCGGCCATGCCAATGAGTTTCATGCCCCCCAATCCCTACCTGGGGGTTCACCCAGGTGGTGCTGCGGCTCCATCGCCTGCTCCAGCGACAGGTAACGCCACGCCTGCGGCTCCTGCGAAGCAACTGTTAGAAATCAAGTCGCCGATGGTTGGTACGTTCTACTCCAAGCCCAAACCCGACAAGCCGGATTTCATTTCGGTGGGCGCGAAGATCAAGCCCGAAACGATCGTCTGCTTGATCGAGGCGATGAAGCTGTACAACGACATCAAGGCCGAAATCTCGGGTACCCTGGCCGAGGTGTGTGTCAAGAACGGCGACTTTGTCGAATACAATCAGGTGCTGTTCCGGATCGAGCCGGGTTGATTGCCAAGGGCGGAACGCTGCGTGCGGGGAGGGGAACCGGTGCCCATGGGCCGGTAACTCGTGCCGCCATGCAGGCTCCGCCCTTCTTCTACTTCCATCGGCTCTTGGCACTCCGTTTCCCGCCTTGGTGAAGCATGTTCAACAAGATCCTCGTCGCCAATCGCGGTGAGATTGCCCTGCGGGTCATTCGGGCGTGCCGTGACCTCGGAATCGAGGTGGCGGCGGTCTATTCCGAGGCCGATCGCGGTGCGCCGTACCTGGAACTGGCCGATCAAGCGATCTGTATCGGTCCTCCGGTTTCATCCGAGAGCTATCTGAAGATTCCCCGGCTCATCGCTGCGGCTGAGAAAGCGGGCGCACAGGCCATCCATCCCGGTTATGGCTTCCTTTCGGAGAACAGCAAGTTCGCCGAGCAATGTCGGGAATCGGGTATCGAGTTCATCGGCCCACCCGTTGATGCGATGGATAGCCTGGGCAACAAGGACAAGGCCAAAGCGGTTGCCAAGGCCGCCAACGTACCCACGGTGCCAGGTAGCGAAGGGATTATCCGAACCGACGAAGAGGCGATTCGCTTCGCGCGTACGGCCGATTACCCCGTGCTGGTGAAGGCTGCGGCTGGTGGTGGTGGTCGCGGGATGCGTGTGGTGCGAGACGAAGCCGGCTTGCTCCCAGCTTTACATCAAGCCCGCGCCGAGGCCGAAGCCGCCTTCAAGGATGGCAGCGTCTTCATCGAAAAGTATCTCGATCGCCCGCGGCATGTCGAGGTACAACTCCTGGGCGATCGCCACGGGAACGTGATTCACCTCTTCGAGCGCGATTGCTCACTGCAACGCCGGCACCAGAAACTGGTGGAGGAATCGCCTTCGCCGAACTTACCCGAGAAGGTGCGGCAGGAGATGTGTGCCGCGGCAGTGCGGTTGGCCAAGGAAGCCGGGTACTACTCGGCCGGAACGTGCGAATTCCTGGTGGATCAGAAGAACAACTTCTACTTCATCGAGGTGAATGCGCGAATTCAGGTCGAGCACCCGGTAACCGAGTTGGTCACGGGTGTGGATCTCATTCGTGAGCAGATCCGGATCGCGGCGGGCGAGAAACTCCGCTACACCCAGAAGGACATCGTGCACCGTGGCTGTGCGATCGAAGTGCGGATCAACGCCGAAGACCCGGCACACGACTTCCGGCCCAGCGCCGGCACCGTCAAGACCTGGCGGCCACCGGGTGGCCCGGGGGTGCGGCTCGATTCGCACGTGATTACCGGTTACCGGGTTCCCTCGAATTACGACAGCATGGTCGCAAAGCTACTGGTTTATCAACCAACACGGGCCGAAGCATTCGCCGTCATGCGCCGCGCCTTGCGAGAGTTCATAGTCGAGGGAATTCACACCACGATCCCCATTCACCAGCGCATCTTCGAGACCCCCGAGTTTATCGATGGCAATGTTGACACGACTTTCATCGAGCGGGTCTTGATGCCACCCAAGAAAGCCTGAGCCAAGCCCAGTGGAAAGTGGCGTCGCGGGCTACTGCCTCCATCGAATACAATTCACCTGGCGCTGGAGGGCTTTCGATGCCTTACAAGCTGGTGATCTGGGATTTCGATGGCACGCTCGCCGATTCGTTGGCCGCAGCGGTGGTGATCTTCAATCGCCTGGCACATGAGTTGGGGTACAAACCACTCACCGATATTGCCACGGCACGCACCATCGGAACGCGGCAGTTTCTGAAGCAACATGGCATTTCGCTCTGGCGGCTTCCGCGTCTGGTGCGGAAGTACCATACAGCCGCCGCGCTCGAAGCCGACAAGCTCAAGCTCTTCCCCGATCTGGCTCCGGTGCTCACACACTTGGCCAATCAGGGAATCCGGCTTGGCGTCCTCTCGTCCAACACCGAAGACAACATTCGCCGCTGTTTGCGCACCAACCATGTCGAAGAAGCGTTCGTATTTGTCGTCGGATACCCCAGGTTCTTTGGCAAGGGCAAAGCGTTGCGTCGGATTGTGCGCGAAGAGAATCGAGCCGTCGAAGAGGTGCTGTACATCGGCGACGAAGTTCGAGATATCGAAGCCGCTCGCAAAGCCGGTGTGACGGTCGCTGCCGTGACCTGGGGGTTCCACGCCGAGCAACTGCTGCGTGCGAGTGCCCCGGATCATCTGGTGACGGCTCCGGGGCAGTTACTCGAGATTTGCCTGCGTACACGGCAGGCTTGACTCCTGCGAGCTACTTGAACCATTTGTCAGCGTAGTCGAGATAGATCTTCCAATCGGCCGGTGTCATGGCGTGGTTGCCGGCGCGAATCCAGTACCCTAGGCGTTGGGCTGCCAGCGTGCCCTGTGGTGGCCGCTTCTCTGCCACGAGCGGTGCGTCCAGCTTGTACAGCTTGTAAGCGGGAACGGCGGCCTTGAGCACATCAAACTGCCCATCGGGGTTCGCCCACTGGTCGTCCTCGGCGTTCGTCAACAGCACGGGGCGTGGCGCACACAGCGCGACCAGGCCATTCTGATCGAACGGCAATCGTGTGGTGTCGTCGGCGAACGTGGCGAAGTTGCCACAGAACCAGTGCGGGAACGCCGTGGTAATTCGCTTTACGCTTTCGGCTTTCGGGCTCTTCGAGCGGCTCGGTCCGGCACCACCACAGCCAGATTGGTTGGCGACAACCAGTGCGATACGTTCATCGAGTGCTCCCGCGAGTAAAGCCGTTTTCCCCAGACGTGAGTGACCCACGACCGCAATTCGCTTGGTATCAATGGCTGAAGCGGTGCGGAGGTAATCGACCGCGCGATGAACGCCCCACGCCCACCACATGATCGTGGCCGTTTCCGCCGGGTTCGGGTTTCCGGCCGGGACCGGGATGGTGGCACGCATGCCTTCGCGGACCTCGGGGCGATCGGGCTGAATGTCGCCACAGTAAAACGTGGCCACCGCGTAACCGCGATCGATCGCTTGTTGAAGCGGCCAGGTGTCGGCCTGCTTGCCGCGGCCGGCGGCCGTCGCCTGATTCTTGACCACGCCGGGGTAGCGATCCGGCACCCAAACTGTGGGAATACGGACCTTCTCGTGATCAGTCAGCAAGTGGTTGCCGCCGAAGTTCGGGCCGACGAAACAGGGGGCAGGTTGCTTCTCGTTCGGCTCCGCGAGCAACAGATACAGCTTGGGCCATTCTGGTGGGCCGAACGTGAGTTCGACTTCCTTCAACGTGCCTTTCCCACCGAACGCCTTCGTATCTTCGAACAGAACTTTCGCGTGGACTCGCTCGGGGCGTTCCGGTTGCTTCCCGTACATGTAGTGCTCGAAGAGCGCCTGCAATTCCGGCCGTCGCTTCGTCTCCCATGCTGCTTGCGTAGTCACTACGGTGCCATCGGTGCATTGGACCGGGTTCGGCAGTTCGGCCAACGAAGGGAGCTTGTCCGCGGTCGGGAAGTCGGCGGCATGAGGTGCGGCGGGCACGGCGAGAACTCCCAGCAATAGCAACAGTAGCGGGTGAAGTGTCATGGTAGATCTCCAGAAACAAGCCAGGGGGCCTGTGCCCCCTGAAGTTACCTGATGTGCAGCAATTGGAAACACAGAGTCTGCGTTGGCTTCGTCAGAATACCAGACCGAGGAACCCGAAGCCGAGCGTTAATGGTTCGAGACCGATGAACTCCAGTGGCAAGCTGAACGATTCGTTCACTTCAATGCGAATCGATTTGCCGTCGTCGCGGGTGACCGTCCAGTTCGGGAAGAGATGGCTGCTGAGTTCATGCCCATTGGGCACGATTGAGACATCGAAGTAGTCGCTATCTGCTTCGCTACCGCTGGATCGGGTTTGCGCAGCGAGCAACCCTGTAAAGAGCGGGCCCACGCAGCAGAGATTCTGCACGGTGGAGCGGGGATCGCAGTACTGCATGGCACAACAGTCGCGCGGGAGCTTGCCAAGCCGGGCGGCCGTGGCGGCGTCGGGTTTCCAGCGTGGGAGTTTGCCCTGGCTTCGGAGGATCAACCCCTGGACGAGTTGCGGATGCCCCGCGATCACCAACCAATCCCCCACGATTGCGTAACTGGGACTCACAATGCCGAACACGGGTGAGTACAGCTCGCGGATCTCGGTTCCCTGGTACATCTTCTTTTTGAGTTTGATTTGACCGCCAGCGAATGCTTCGAGCCCGCGTTGGATCCGATCGGCGGCAGCACGTACCTTCACGGGGTCTTTCAGCGAGATGCACACCACGGTGCCGAAGACGCTGAGCCTTTCCGTGGGGCTCTGGAACATCACCAGCTTATCGCCCAGGTGCGGGATCAAATCTTCCGCGATTGTGATGCCGGTTAACTTGTCAGCTTCTTTCTTGAGAAACTCACGGCGTAGGCGGATAGCTTCAGCAGGTGTTTTGGCATCCTCTTCCGGACCGAAGCTATCCTGGAGTGTCAGAAACTCGATCAGGTTCACTCCGGCGTCGTAGACTGCGGCCGGGTCCACACGCAGTGCCGAGAACCGGCTGACATCGGGTGGGAGCGGCGGCAAATCGTTGAGCCCCAGCGGTTGCCCCTTGAGCACCTTGGCCAGCCCCTTCCGCTCACCGGGGATGTCGAACTCGTAGGTGGCACGCGATTCCTTGCCATCGAACCCGGAGTTGAACACGATGGCCTTGAGGTTATTCGCACCGAGATCGTCGAGGCGTTGATTCAGCCCAGGAACCAGTGCCCCGCCGACACTTTTGATAACGCTGATGAACCGGGTCGTGTCCACGAAGCCGCGCGTGATCGACTCATACCCGGGGTGCTGCTGAATTCGCTTATAGAGCGCGTGACCGGTGATGCCGCCCTTCTTCGAGTTCGCCACAACTTCACTGATGGCGCGTTCGGGCTTCAGCGTTCCCAGGTAGAAGATGAAGTGTTTGCCTTCCGCCCACCACGCAGCATGGATCGTGTACGGTTGCGGCGAATCGGTTGTTGTGACCATGCGGAACCCGCTCCGGCCTTCGGAAGTGAACGGCTCGATCGCGATTGTGAGTTGCTGCATGGTCAGCCGAAGTGCTGCGAAGAGAACCTCGGACTGATCGCCCACATCGGGAACCAGCACTATCAGTTGTGCATCGGGCGTCAGCGCATCGATTCCGGGCGCTTTCCCACTCAGCAACCCGCTAACCGCTCCGGCCACTCCCCGGATCGACGGTAACGGCTCACGGACTTCCGCTGTCACGATCACGCCTTTGTCCGTTATCAGATCCACAATCCGGTTGGCATTCTTCAGATCCGTCAAGTTCGCTTTCAACTCGGCAGGGGATTGTCCCTCCAACAGCGGTTGGGCCAGTAGCACGTTTCCCAGGTACTTGGGGGCCATCGCAAGCAAAGCACGAATGCTATCGCCAGTCGGTCCGGCCATTACGCCGCCCCAGATCGACTGCTTGTAGGCGGCATTGTGTGCCGTAATCCCATCCCAGCGCAGATAAAACTGGCTGGTGGGGGACAGGAGCAATTCTGGGGCAGGGTGGGGTGCAGGATCGGCCGCGCTCGCCGGCAACGCCACGATCAGACTGAAGACCGCCAATGCAAACGAGCGGGACATGGTGGCTCCTGATGGGCGCTCAGGAGGCGGAGCCCCCCGAGCCTGATGCGTCGATTCGTGACGTGTTGCAAAGTGGTGGGAGCCAGTTGCGCTCCCCCTGTCGGGTTAGTCTTTCACCACGATGGGTCATGGCGGTAGCGGTAGGTCCTGCGGCGGCAACGGAGCGGTCGTGGGCTTGGGTGTTCCTTTCGGGTCGGCCACCGCCGGCTTCTTGGCAATGTCCACCAGGGGCAGCTTTTCGAACTTGCCCCCGAGTACGCGCTTGCTGTCCACTCCCAGCCAATCGTCCAGGAGCGAGGCGTAAACGCGGCGGAAGTCGGTGTGGTAGCGGAGGTCGCCGTCGGTAAGGTCGCTGAGGCTGGGGTGCTTGCCCACCACGCCGCCCGTTACCTTGTTCCCTGCGACAAAGAGGCACGACCCGCTGCCGTGGTCGGTCCCGCGGCTGCCATTCTCCCGCACGCGGCGACCAAACTCGGAGTAGGTCATCAACACCACACGATCGGCGTTTTCCGCAGCGAGGTTGTTGAGGAATTGACCGATCGCGTTGGACAACTCACCGAGTAAACCCGCGTGCGATTCGGCCTGGTTGGCGTGAGTATCGAAACCACTGTGCTGCACGTAGTAGATCCGGGTTCCCAACCCCTTGTTGATCACCTTGGCGATCAACTGGAGTTGACCGTTGATGTTCTTGAGTTCGTTGGCGTTGCCGCCTCCGCTGTTCTCGGGGTTCGGGTCTTTGAGTGCCTCCTCAATCTTCTGCAGGCTGGTGTACGTTTGGAGTTGGCGCTTGCGGACGAACGACGCCAGGTCCGGATTCGCGGGATCACTTCCCGAATTCAGGTCTTCGATCAACGACTTCCGCAGGTTTTCGTTCCCTTTGAGCTGCAGCTTGAAGCTATTGCGGTCCGCGATACTGATGACGCCACCATCGGCACCCTGCAGAGCGACTGGGAGGCGATCGTAGCCAATGAACATCCCCGGCACGCCAGCATCCTTGACCGCCATACTCGGAATCGTGCGGGCGAGCCAACCCGTCGTCTCGACCCGCCGGGGATCGGCCAACTGCCAGATATCCATGCTCTCGAAGTGTGAGCGATCCGGGTTGGGGTAGCCGACCCCCTGCACGACCGCGAGGCGCTTATCGTCGTAGAGCCGCTTCAGTTCATTCATGCGCGGGTGAAGGCCGCAATAATCGTCGAGCTTGAGCGCCTCCTTTTTCGTGATGCCCAGCGTGGGGCGGGCTTTCTGGTACAGATCGTCCGCGAACGGGGCCACAGTGTTCAGGCCATCGTTGCCGCCGGTCAGTTCGACGACGACCAGGATCGTGTCCTTCCCCTTTTCGAGCTTGTCGGCAGCGAACGCGGTTTGGGCGAGGAACTCGGGAACAATCGAACCTACGGCGAGTAAGCTCGTCCCGCCGAGGGTGCGGGCCAGGAAGTCGCGGCGATTGTGCATGGGAACTCCCGTTCGTGGGTCTTTTGCGATTTCAAACCCGGCGGCAGAGCCGGGCAGAGAGATTGTTTTCGGGGGCTCGCCGGTCTCACGGTCTGGCCGGGCCATGCGAACGATAGCAACTTCAGTTCAACTGATATTCCGGCAAGCACATCATGGCGTGGAGCGCTTCCCGAACCCGAGCGTGGAATTCGGTAGATGCGAGATTGGGCTTGTAGGGTGGCTTCGGCTTCGCGTCGTGCGGCCGCGGGGCTACCTCGCGCGGAGTGGCGACGACGACTTTGGGTAACGGCTGACCGGGTGGCGGTCCAATGGAAGCGGTCAAAATGTCCGAGCCGGCATTCGGGGCACTCGGCATCACCTTCGGCTTCGGTGAGGAAACCGACCCCGGTTGGTTCAGGAAGTGTTCGATCTTGGCGGCCTGGGCGCGAGCGATCGGTTGGCCGTACACCAACTCGCCCATGCGTTGAACTAGCGACGGGATATCCCGGGGTTGCGGTGTGTAAAGAATCGTGATCACGTCGGCTGGTGAACTCGGCGTGGGTGTTGGTGGTTCACCCGGACCGGCCTTGGCTGTGGTGGGTTTGGCATCCGAGACCACGGCGACCCGATTGGTCCTGTCTTCCGGGCGGTTGTTCTGGCGACTCCAGGCTCCGAGTGAAACCGTCTCCGCGAAGTTGTTGCGGGCCAGAAGCGTCGCGCTGTTCAGCCAGTCCGTTCCGGTGCGCCACCCCTTCACGTTTGGCGGGGCAAAGAGCACCTGACCCATCTTTGACAAGGGGTCGGTCAGATCGGCCATCGGAATGCGGCCAGGTGTGACTGACCGAACGGCACCGATCGCATACTCAACGGGCCACTTCACCTTCTTGCGATAAGCGTGCTCACTGAAAAAGATCCGCGATTCGAGCATGATCGCCACGAGCGCCCCAATGTCGTAACCGGAAGAACGGAATCGCTCCTCCAGTGGCTCCAGCAATGGCTCGGGTGGCGATGTTTCACTGATCAGGAAATCGTAGAGTTTGCCGACGAGGAATTTCGCACAGGCCTTCTGCTCGCAGCAGATCCGGACGATATCGCTGCCGTTCCACTTGCCGGTCTGCTTCAGTACGGTCTTTTCTCCGTCGTCGTGGAGTGTAGGGTTGTTCTCGAAGGTGCGGATCTCGCTATCGTGGTGCCAGCCCGTGAACGCGCGGGCCGCTTCCTGGACATCTTTTTCGGTGTAGTTGCCAACCCCCAACGAGAAGAGTTCCATGACCTCGCGGGAATAGTTTTCGTTGGGCGCGCCCTTGAGGTTGCGGTTGGAATCGAGCCACACCAACATTGCGGTATCCTTGCTCATGTCGAGCAAGAATGGCCGGAATTGTCCGAGGGCGTATTTCCGGAGGATGAGGTTCTGCTCGAACATCAGCCGGGTGGAACGCACCTTGGCATAGCTGGTGGCGAAGTGGTTGTGCCAAAACAGCGTGAGCTTCTCGCGGAGCGGGTGGCCGCTCTCGATCATGGTGTACAGCCACCAGACCCGCAGGTTCCCCGGCTCGTTGTAATAGCTGCCGGTTTCCGTGAGCAGGCCGAGCTTGTCGGCGGCATCCGGCTCACCGGTCAGCAGGCGGCTCAGCGTCTTGGCGAAGCCGTTGGTTTGGGCCTGCCTCAGTTCTTGGGGTGTTGCACCGAACGCGGCACGACGGTAGAGGTGCGCGATCCACTTACGATCCCACGGTTGAGCTTCATTCGGAACCCAAGGCGACCAGGCTTCAGAAGGATCGACCTGACTTAATTCGGCGGGCAGGGCTGCCATGTCCTGGCTCCACTCGTTAACCGGCATTTACCGGCAGGTGCGAAGTGACGCATTATCTCTGAAGGGGCCGAAGAATCAAGTAACGAACAACAGCGTGCCCGGCTCGAACCAGGCTTGCCCCTGCGCTCCAGCCTATTGCTTCTTCGTTTTCGCCAGGAATTCCTTGATGTACTTTTCGGGGTTCGCACGAAATTCATCGCGGCAACCCGAACAACACACCCAATATTCTTTTCCCTGATGGCTCACCTTGATCGTTCCCAGCCCACCGCTGACGATGCACTCCGGACCTTTGGGCGCATCGGCGAAAGGAATACCTTCCTTGGTGGCACCCACGGCATAGCGACGTGTGAACGCGACTGTGGTTCCGGCCGGCCGCGCTTCCAGACGGTAGAGGTAGCGATTGTCGCGCAGGAGACTGAAGACCAACCGTTGCTCTTCACCCGCAGGGCCTTCGATCCGATCGAGTATCAAGGACTTGTTCTTGGCATCGTAACCACCAGAGAAGGTGGCATTCGATTTGTCTGGGAGTGTGAGTTTGAGCGTGTAGCGAATCAGTTCTTTGTTCGGCGTAAAGCGGAGTTCACCTTCTGTGAAGAACTTGCCTTTCTCGAAGGCGACCGCGAGGCAAGGCTCGCCCTCCGTGAAGTGCCATTTCCAGGAGAAGGTTTCGGTCCAGGCTCCCGCAGCCTGTTCGTCGCGTGTGCCTTCGGGGACACCCGCACCCTTCCACGCCCCGATCAGCAACTGAAACGGCTGCAACGCGTCTTTGGCCGTGCCCGGCTTCTCGATCGGCGGCTCCGCCGCGCCCAAACCGATGGCCAATAGCAGGAGAACCATCGCAGTCCCTCACGGCGTATCGCACCTGTGTTGGTGCCTCAGATAGACGACGCGGGAACTGGGGGATTTCAAACCGTAATATCCAGACATGAGGAAAGCCCGGGAGTATGAACCCCGGGCTTACGCAACCAACGTATTGGAAGTACCGTTAGCGCGACTTGCGTGGTGCTCGGAACTTGCTAATGCCATTGCCCGCCGGATTGCCTGAGGCAGGTGGTGGGTTGGCCGGTAGTTGCTCGGCAATGCGGTTATGGTAGATACCCGTTTCAGAGCTCGATGAGACCATGGTATTGGGTTCACCCACACCTGAGGCGGTGGCCGAAACGGCAGCCAATACATCTGTCGACTGTTCTTGCTGAATACGCGAATGGACTTCTTGGCGATCGATTCGCACAGTGGGCGGGGCTTCAATCCCCACTTTGACACGGCCCGGGCCAATGCTCACGATCGTGAGCTTGATCCCATCACCAATGACGATGGATTCTCCCGGACGTCGGGTGAGTACTAGCATGGGATGTCCCTCCTGGATGGGCTGCGTGTAGGAAGAGACCGCACCGCAGCATTCCTAATATCCGAATAATACGTCACAAACGGGTCACTCTTTCACACACGTCTCATTTTTTTCACAAGATTCACCATTTTCTATGGTGTGAGACGATTTTCCCTGAAGTTTCGTTTGCGGATGTAGCAAGAAATCGGATTATTCGGATTGCACAGGCAACTCCTGGCGTTGCGAAAATATCAGCGAATGGTGTGCCAACCGCGAAACTTGAGTGGATTGTTGCGCACTCGTGACATATTGCCCCAGGAACCGCGGAATAACTCCGAATTCGACGGTGTAGGTTCACAAAATTGAGGTACTAGACGAACCAGATTGATTCGGAGGAGTCAACTCGAGTTCAGGAATTGAACAGGCTGGGCGATTCTTGAACACCGGCGTTGTCAAAATCGCTCACTTCGTGTCTGAGTCGACAAGAACCCGTCCAGCCAGTGTGAACCGCACTGCGCGGTGTTGAGAACCTGAGCAACCGCCTGATCGGATCTTGCGATCCGGAAACGAGTTAATGCGGCAGGTCTTTCAGCGTGAACGACTCGAAGTCGCGGTCGGGTTCCACGTCTTCCTGGATAAAGTCCACCCAACTCCGGATCAGGTCTTCGACTTTGCGCAGGTGCGTGTAATCGGCACCCACATCGAACATGGGTGTACTCACGGAACCGATCGCTGCCTTTTGCCGGTCGTAAGGCGAATCGCTGGCGAAGATGTGAGTCCAGATCGCACCGTTCTCGATCAGGGTCCGCAGAAAGAAGTAGAGCGAAGGAGATTGCGTATGGCGTAAGATCAAGCCTTCTGGCAGTTGGATGCCTCGGCAGGGCGGATCCGAACGCCGAAAGTGCTCCAACTGCGACGAGATCACTCCGTTCACCAGTCGATCCCCGTCGGGCGTTCGTTCCGTGTCGGGCACAGCATCATCCTCATCGCGAGCGTGAGTCGTGGGAGTGGGAGGTACGCTCCGAAATCACATACGGTCTTACTCAACCAGGAAGACATGGTTGGCACGACCCAGGATCTTTCCGTTGCTGTTGATCGTGATTGTCGCCTGCCCGGAAAGGCTCAGTCGGCCCACGACAAATTGGGCATCGTAACGACCACCACCCCCAAGTGCGAACTCGGCCCACTTGGCGTAGATCGAACCCTTGAAGCTTACGTTCACACCGGTGTCCCCCTCGATACGGGCCGTGTTCATGTTTCGGCGACGTTGGAAGAACAAGACCCCGTTGTGAGGGCTTGTGGCTTCATTCAGGCTGTGGAGCACCACGTTCGCGTTCGTCACATTGCACTCGAAGGTCGCGAAGTCCACGGTGCCGGTATCGGTTGAAGGTGGGATCGCGACTGCGTTTGTGGGGGGCAATGGCCCATCCAGAGCCGCTTGAGCATCGTCCAGGGCATCGGCTTGCCCGGGGGAGCCCGTCAGATAATTGCTACCGGTCATGTAGAACATAACACCCAAGCCCGTGACCAGGCAGTTGCCATTCATGCGCAAGCCCTGGTTCGGTTTGGTCGGGCTGAAGATGTAAACTCCCGGATTGAAGAAGACCACCGCACCCGAGTTAATCTGTATATCCTCGTAGACGCCCGGCTTGAACACTTGCGATTTCCCCGGGTTCACGACGACTGCGGGCTGGCGTGTCCAGTTCGTGATGCTGGCGACATTGGCCTGACGCGGAACCGGTAGCTCTCGGAGCGGGTCCGAGGCAATCGGAGAACGGCAGAAGAGTGGGCTCGGATCGGTCGGCTTCGTGAATGGGTTTGGTAAGCGGCTTTGGTAGGTTTCGTAGTCGATGTACCGATCCAGAGTATCCACACCACCACGCACATGGAGCGTTCGTGCGGCTACCCAGGAATCGTTGCTGGTGATCATGGCGTGAGGTTGCAAGCCCCAGTCCACGGCATCGCCGTACTGATCGATCCCGCCGGCGCGGGAATTCACGACCACCGAGCCATTCACGACCAGGCGGGCACCACCCGTCACACTGACACCTGGGCGCGCTTCGGGATCGAGAATGATCGCTCCTTCTCCCGAGGCAACCGGTTCGAATCCTGCGACGGCACGAGCACTGACCGTGGAAGATGCCAATCCACCGGCGGCCTTCATAAAGATCGTGTTGAGTGACCGACTGACGATCACCTCGACATGACGGGAACTGCCGGCGTGCGGTCCCGTGGTCGGCGGGATGTTCACCGTAATCGTGGCTCCCAAGATCCCGTTGTGTGTGGAGATGAAGGTGTTGGCGCTGGCCGTGGCTGTACCCGACGAATCGCCACGCATGAGATCCATCGCTGCCGCCAGAGCGGCGCTGTCCGCGAGGTTCTGAGTCTGCCGGTGCGAAGCCATCACCAGACCGCCGTCGATGACCAGACCCACCATGGCGAGTAGTGTGGTGAGCACAATCACGAACAGGATGAGCACTTTACCCGGACGCTGCTGGCGTGGTGTCTTCAGGAGCATCGTGAGCCCTCAATGGGAGATCTGCACAGTGGAAGTCGCACTGAGGGGAACACTGAGGCTCCCAAAAATGTACGTCATGATCGGCTGGTATGGGCTGGTGACCTGCACCCGGACCCGAGAGCCGACCTTGTTGTTGCCGTCGGGCCACGCCACCAGGATTCGGGTCTCCGCTGGTGGGCAACTCGCCAGGAGTGGCTTAACTGCGGTCACCACAGCCACACCCGTTGCGGTCAGATTCTGATCGATTGCGGTTGCACCCCAAGTTCCGCCTTCCCAGCCGGACGGAGCCATTTGGCCATGCACTGCCGCCTTGCGCGCCGCGACACGGGCGGCTTGCGAGAGCGTAGCCTGACGGAATACACCAATACCCAAATCCACCATCCCCAGGACAATCATCAAGAAGATGGGGATCACGATTGCCGCTTCCAGCGTCACGGCTCCGCGTCGGCGACCGTGGCGGTTCAAACGTTGCATGTCACTCCCTCGTGAGCCGTTGCCAGTCCGGGTTACCGAATCATCCGCATCACTACCGAGCCGCGCAATGTCACGGAAGTCGGAATGCCCGGCCAGGGAATCAGGGTCTGGAACTGGGTATAGGTTGCTTCAACCCGCACCCGGTGCAGCCCATTGCCTTCGTTGGTCGGCGTGGTCGTAGTGACCAGGTTCGCGGGGTCGCAGCCGGTTTGCCCGGTTAACTCGGCGCGAGCCCGCGATTGCACCTCGGCCGCCCAGACGGTCTGCGTGGATGGCGTGTAAGGATGCATGATTGCATACTCACCTCCGGCCCGTGTCGCATTGGTGACGGCGATCTGGTGATATGCAAAGCGGCCAAAATCGACACAGCCCAGCGCCAACACCAGCAACAGCGGCAACACGAATGCGAGTTCCAGTGCGCTCGTGCCCGGCCGGAATCGCTGCCTCGGGGGTTTCACGGTTCGCAATCGCACGGGTCATCCTCTCAAAGTCCGTTCCGTTGAAGAATCCAGCGAGGTTACTGCGCCATCTTGTCGAACATCTCAAAAATCATGATGCCCGTGGGACCGAGCACGGCGACGAACAACGCGGGGAGAATGAACAGCACAGTGGGGAATAAGAGCTTCACCACTGCTTTCTGTGCCATCTCCTCCGCCTGCAAGATGCGGTTCGATCGAAACGTCTCCGCGTAAACCCGCAGTGACTTCACCAGGCTGGCACCGTATCGTTCCGCTTGGAGGATCACCGTGGCGAGGCTCTGCACCTCATCGAGATCACAGCGCACACCGAAGGCCCGCAGCGCTTCGCCGGTCGATCGCCCCATCTGCACCTCGCGTTGCACGATCAACAGTTCACGGGCCAGCATCGGATGCGCTGTTCGGAGATCGGTGGCTACGCGCTGAATTGCCGACGGAAGGCTCGAACCACCTTCCAGACAGACGACCAGCACATCGAGTGCGTCCGGAAGCGCGCGGCGAAAGTTCACCTGGCGGTTAGCCTTTCCCATGTCCAGCCAGAAGCTGGGGCCGATCATACCCAGGATGCCAAAGAGCGCACCGCACACGATGCCCACGAGTATGGGGACCAGACCCAGTAACCCGATCACCGCACCAATCAGTGCCGGGCCGACCATGAGCAAAAGCTTGATGCCCAGGAAGTAGACCATCGCTTGGCGGCTATACAAGCCCGCGTGCAGCAGTCGCGTTTGCAACTTCGAGCGTTCGGCTTCCTTGTCGGGCATCAAGACGGCACCCATTTTGGGAATGGCGGTCCGGGCGAATTCCGCCATCGGATCGGCTTCCGGGGTCATCTCGCCCGTCAGGCTATCCTCGTTGGTGATCGACCGGAGCCGCCGGTCCATCCGGTTCTTGCCCGGTCCGCTCAGCGTCAGGAGCATGACCGTGAAGCTGCTGACAGCGAGAAACGCGATCAGTGCCGTCACACCCGTATCCATCGTGGCAGCCTCGTCCGCTCAATGCGAATTGCGGGTCTTAGAAATCGAAGTTCACAACTTTGCGAATCCAGAGTCCACCGATGGACACCATGGCCAGCATCAGCACCAGCAAGCCCGGGTGTGCATACACCGTTTGGGCGTAGTTGCTATTCATGAGCATCATCAGCCCCAATACCGCGAACGGCAGGATGATCAGGACCAACCCTTGCATTCGCCCTTCCGCGGTCAGCGCCTGAATCTTGCCCTTCATGCGGAATCGTTCGCGGATCACCCCGGCAAGCTTGTCGAGCACCTCAGCCAGGTTGCCACCGGTTTGTTGTTGAACCAGGAGCCCCATGACGAAGATTTTGATTTCCAGCAAGCCCGTGCGCCGGGCCAGGTCGCGGAAGGCGGCCTCGGGCGAGAGCCCCAGGTTCTGCTGCTCCGCACAGTAGTTGAACTCTCCGGCCAGTGGTTGCGCGAACTCGTCGGCGACGGCCTGGACGGCCTGGCTGGTGGTCTGGCCAGCCCGGATAACCCGTGACATCAGATCGAAGGCGTCCGGCAGTTGTGAGACCAGCTTCCGCATGCGGGCCTTCCATTTCACCAGCACGTACAGGTATGGGGTCGTGGCACTGAGCGCGGCCAGGATGAGTGTGAGCAACAGGTTGTTCGAAATCAGGAACACCAGAGCAGCGGTGCTGATTGCCACGATCACGGTGATGCCCAGAAAACGCTGCACGGTCAGGTTCAATCCCGATTGTTCAATGAAGTGCCCGAGCCGCTGGTTCCGGCTCAGCGTCGCATCGTCGTCGAGTTGCAGATTCTCCGGATTGCGGAATAAGCGTGATCGCTTCACCTGTTCTCGCTGGGTTTGCCGGAACTCTTCCGAGAGGCGGCGCTGAACCACCGCCCGATCTTTCAGGTACACATCCGAGAGAATGGAATAGATGCCAATGACCGTGAAGACACAGGCCAGGAAGGTCAGGATCGTCAGTAGCCCCGGGGTCACAGTAAATCCTCCGTTGAGCGAACCTCAACCAACCAAGACACGTCGTTCGAACATTTCCATGGGAAGGCGTATCCCGGCCGTCTCCATGCGATCCAGGATCTTGGGGCGAATCCCCGTGGAGTAGAACGAACCTTGTGCCACCCCGTTCTTGTCGAGACCGGTTTGCTTGAACCCGAAGATGTCGTGCATGCTCAGGATCTCGCCTTCCATGCCCGTGATCTCGGACACCTTCACCAGCTTTCGCACACCACCCGAGAGCCGGGCCACCTGGAGGACAATCTGAATCGAAGAACTGATCTGTCGGCGGATCAGCCACATCGGGAGATCGACCCCCGCCATGCCGATCATCATTTCCAGGCGACTCAGTGCGTCGCGGGTATCGTTGGCGTGAATAGTGGTCATCGAGCCATCGTGGCCGGTATTCATCGCCTGGAGCATATCCAGAGCTTCGGGGCCGCGGCATTCGCCGATGATGATGCGATCGGGTCGCATGCGGAGGGCGTTGCGAACGAGGTCTCGCGTGGTCACCTCGCCTGAACCTTCGATGTTTGCCGGCCGCGTTTCCATGCGCGCCACGTGAGGTTGTTGCAAGCGGAGTTCCGCGGCGTCTTCGATCGTGGCCACACGCTCCTCGGCGGGGATGAACGCGGAGAGGGCATTGAGCAGCGTGGTTTTGCCGCTTCCGGTGCCGCCCGAAATGATGGTGTTGATGCGGGCCTTGGCGCACGCCGAGAGAAACTTCGCCGCTTCCGTGGGCATGGCCTGTTTGTCGATGAGATCCGAAATCAGCAGAGGGCGGCTACCAAATCGGCGAATCGAAAGAAGTGTGCCATCGAGTGCCAGCGGCGGAATGATCGCATTCACGCGACTCCCATCGGGGAGGCGGGCATCGACCATCGGGCTTGTCTCGTCGACACGCCGACCGACCCGGCTCGCGATCTTCTGCACAATCTGGAGCAGGTGCTTCTCGTCGTTGAAGACAACCGCGGTGCGTTCCAGGCGTCCCAATCGTTCAATGTAAACCGTTTTCGGGCCGTTCACGAGAATGTCGGTAATCGACGGGTCACGTAGCAGTGGCTCCAACGGCCCCAGTCCGAAGGTTTCGTCCAGGACTTCGTTGACCAACCGCTCGCGGTCGTTGAGGCTCATCAGGCCGGTGCCAACGCGGCATTGTTCCTCGGCCGCATGGCGCAGTTCCAGCCGTAGTTCGTCGTTGGTCATCTGTCCGAGCAAGGACAGATCCATACTCCGGATTAACCGCTCATGCAGGTCGCGTTTGAGCTGCAAGTAGCGCTCATCATGACTTGCAGAAGCGATGAAGGGAGTGCCGTTGGCGGCTGTCCCGTTTTGGTCTCGCACGGTCACGTGATGGCCCTATCGGGTGTGGCTCGGTTCGTCGCGGGTTCTCGTACTGCCAATCAACTGTGCTTGCGGCCGTTGACACTCACGGCCAGGTTCATCAGGCTCTTGGCAACACGAGCCGACGGATACTCCTGAACAACCGGGATTCCGTGGTTGTTCGCTCGGTTCATCGTCTTCGGGTCTTCGGGGATGTAGTGAGCGATCGAAGCCCCGAGCGCTTCCTCGGCTTTCTTCGCCGGCACTTCGCGGTATTGCCCGTAGCGATTCACGACGAGTTGTACCCGCTCCCGCGCGATTCCCAGCTCGATCAAGTAATCCAGCGAGCGCCGGCCCTGGCGAATACAGGTGAAGTCGAGCCGTAGCACGAGCACGATGATGTCGGCCATCCGGAGGGCTGCCACCTGCTCGGGGCCGAAGGAGCGTTCCAGGTCCATCACCACATACGGGTACGTGTGCTGTGCGATCGAGAGTACACGCTGAACACCTTCGGTGGTCACATGTGGAGCTTCGGAAAACCAGCGTGGCGGCCCCAGGAGCTTCAGCCCGCTTTCATGGCTGACGACGGAGGTTTCGAGCATCGTTCGATCCAGATGCGACCCGACCTGACACAGCTCGGCCAGCGTGTGGGTTGGTCGCAGATCCAGCAGTGTAGCCAGATCGCCGGAACGCAAGTTGAGATCCATCAGCAGCGCCGATTTGTGCTTCAGTGCCAGGCTCGTGGAGACATTAACGGCAATCGTGCTGGCACCACAGCCACCATTGGTACCCATGATGGCGATGGTGCGTGCGGGCTCGGGCAGGTGAACCAGCGGTCCGGCCCGCAAGCGGTGAATCGCGGACTGGAGTTCATTGGCTGCGTCGCGTTCGTCGATGAAATCGGCCACGCCAGTACGCATGGCCCGCAGCACCAACTTCGAGTCCGTTGCGGGGCCAACCGCCAGGACCGGACACGGGACGAGTGATCGAATCTGTCCGAGGGTTTCGAGCCCTCGCTCGGGGTTGACCGAGAGATGAACGACCACAAGAGAAGCATCGCGCGGCAGGCGAGCGGCCACCAGATCCGTTGTCAGGACCGTGTTTGCCGGGCAATCGAAACCCGCTCTCAGCACACACTGGCGCAGTTCCTCAGCGCCAGCGGGAAAATCGGATACGAGGTAAGCCTGCATAGCGGCACTTTGTCCTGGGTGAGTGTCGGGCCATCGGTGTGGGCATCCGATTCGGTGGCTAGTCGATCTCGATGAACACTTGGCCGGGAATCCCGGAACGCAGTGTGCGGATCTTGGGTGGGGCAACTGGGGGTTGCGGCTTGGGCGTCGGTGCTGGCGCGACTTCAACGGTCGCCTGGCTGGTTTCCATTTCTTTCTTCTTCGCCGCCAACTCGCGAAGCAGCTCCTCGGCTTGTTGGTACATCGCTTTCATGCGTTCATCGGGAACGGGCGGTTGGGCCAGTTGCGGCTGCGTACCTTTGATGCCGTTGAGGGTGGCAGTTCCGGTCTGGTACAGCTCCGTGTCCTGGTGGTTTCGCAGCGTCAGGTGCAGCGTTCCCGCGTGCTGGGCTAGATCGATCTCCGCGGCTTGATCGGGTGTGACCAGCAGCGTCACCGAGCGGAGTTCCTTGGTATCCACCTTGTTTTCAGCCGGGGCGTCGATTCGTTGATCGACTGCCAGGATCTCGGCATGTTGAATCAGTGTGCGGGTCAATCCGCCACCGTGCTCGTCATTCGGGTTGCCATTGCGGAGTGTGAACAACACATCAACCTTGTTTCCCGGGAGAATGAACCCGGCCACGCCGGTGGCGACGTTGGGTGTCTGGATGGTGACGGCCCGCATGCCCTTGGGGATCACCGAACTCATACCGCGCCCCGAGCCTTTCGCGGTCAGCTTGGCTTCCAGAATCAACTCGTCCTTGATGAGTACACCATCGTTCACACGGTCGACAACATCTTCGATCCGAGTGACCGCGCCGCCAGGTGCCAGATCCTTGGCGACCTGTTGCACCCGCATCATGTCGGCGGTCATGGTGGTGAAGCGTGGGATATCCTTGGCGGCCACCACGACACCAACGGTTTCCCCGGGTGTTTCCAGGCGAGCCTTGGAATACCGTGCGACCCCGATGGCTGCCGAGCCACCTGATGTCAGGGCGAGCAACACGATCATGACGGTTCGGCCACTCATGACAAACCTCAAGGTGCGGGACAATACACATGGCGGGATGACAACCAGCTCACGGCGACGACCGGAGCCACACAATCGCCAGTGCCGCAGTGAACCAAACGCACACGAGCAGAATCCAGGTGCTCCGAGTTCCGCGACCAAACTGGCAAACCCCGTTCAGGGTGGACGAGGCAAAGATCAAAGCCATTACGACACAGAAGCCCGGGAGTGTGCTCATGGTTCACCCACCGTACTCGGTGCAAGCTGCGTTGTGTCGGGAACGCCACCGGCCACCACGGGATTGCGGAATTGCACCAGGGCGAGCAGTGCGAGAAGACCGATCGCCATCATGGCACCGAACGGAATCAATCGACTGCGCCGATCCGAGCTTTGCGCCACTTCTTCCACTCGGTCGTCTGCCACCAAGTGACGGCTAATCGCGGCGGCACGGTGGAAGATGATCTGCAGGTTCACCCAGGTCTGCCGGAATCGCCCATTCAACACAATGACCACCAAGGAGTAGACGCCCGTGGCCAGCGATGCGGCCAACAACAGCAAGAACGCCCCTGGCATCCCGAGCCAAGCTCCCACGCCTGCCATGAGCTTGACATCGCCCGCACCCATGCCCCCCATGAGGAAGAGCATAAAGAGTATGCAAAACCCGAAGAGAGCTCCAATCACGCTGTGAATCAACCCATCGACTCCTCCGGTGATCCCGTGATAGACGAGGCCCGAGATGAGTAGCGGAATCGTCAGGAGATTGTGGATCTTGAAAGAGCGGACATCGGTCACCGTGGCGATCAGCACGGCAACCATCACGACAACCAGTGGTATGGAGAGCGAGCCCACAGAAACCTCATCCCTCGGATCTCAGATCCGATTCCTGTTGTTACTGGGCCATGGGGCCGGGAAGATCATGATCCTTGGCTGAACACGGAATGCGTGTGTGCGGTCTACGGAAACAGTTGCCCGGTTCGATCCGTCCAAAACTGAACGAGCGATGAACCAAACGCGGCCACCGCCCCAATACAGAGCAGTGCGATCAGGAAGAGTAGCAAGGCATACTCCATCAGCGTTCCGCCCGCTTCGTCCTGCTGCAACAATTGCAGGAGTAACGTTCGATTCCCGATCACGGTGATGCCTCCAGTGCCAGATTCCTGCTGGACTTGTTTTGCATGTCTCGAAGCCATGAGCAGCATTGACATCATCCCTCCGTACCAGATCACGCATTGCAACTTGCCGGGAGCCCACGTAACCATCTGCGTGACCTGGCACGAGGGTCACGATCACGGCAGGGCGCTCGTGATGGCGTTGAATGCTAAGTTGACCTTGGTGCCGAGCAGGGCGATCGCAACCACGCACACAACCGCGATCAGACCGACGAGCAACCCGTACTCGACCAACGAGGCACCTTCTTCCTTCGCGCTGAAAAACTTGCGAACCTTCATTGCGAGCTTCGACATGGACGGACTCCTAAGAGGGGAGTTAGGTGGGAATGAACACCGTATTCACTCGCGCGATCGATGAACGAGTCGTGCCATCGGCTGCCGCGGAGTAGCGAGGTGTAAAGCAACAGTGGTACCAGAAGTTTGAATTCCGCCCAAAATTCCGATCATGCCTGAGGTGAAAGTTGAGTGGAATTGCTGCATCTGCAGGAATTTCTGCAGAGAAGTCGCGCGCAAGAAAGTTGCTTTTTAGTCCGGCCCGTTCTGGCTCGTTCCGCTTTTCGACAACCCCAGACGTGTTGACTGTCCACTTCTTCTGGCGCTCAGTGTCCAGCACTGTCAGAGGAATCTGACACCTGTCAACCGTTGCAAAAGCTCTTGGCCCGGTTCATGCGCGGGTCGGCTTCTGAAGGAGTTCACGCCGTGCCAGCGCCAGCTGGTGAATCGCCAGTGCCGCGAGCACCAGCGTTTGCAATTGCACCCCGGTCGCTTGAGCCAGGGGTTGC